>UQRJ01000086.1 GCA_900543345.1 uncultured Sporolactobacillus sp.
TGTCTTAGGGTCTCGTGGGCTCGGAGATGTGTATAAGAGACAGGCCAAATAAGAGGTGAATGAACTTGGAGAAAAAAGATATTTTCTCGCAAGTCAGTCATTTGGAAGAGCAACTTGGCCAGGTTTATGTCGATTTCGGCAATTTGAAAGCACAGCTGACAAAATTGCTGGAGGAGAATCACAACCTCACGTTGGAAAATCGAAATTTACGCAAACGGCTTGATGCCGACCAGGGGAAAAAACAGGCTGAAGTCGATCCGACAACACCCGCCTTCACGGCCCAGTCGCCGTCGCCGGGGGAAGGCTATGATAATCTTGCCCGACTCTATAAGGAAGGATTTCACATTTGCAATCTGCATTACGGCAGCGTTCGTAAAGACGGCGATTGCTTATTCTGCCTGTCCTTTCTGAATAATAACCGCGAACGCATCGCTTCGCCGCGATCGGAACCTCGGAAAAGCGGAGAATGACGGCAATGACCGATCATCCGGCGGTGCGTGTGGATTACCTGTTTGATACGGATTTAAAGATTGTTCAATCGGATGCTTTTTTCCCCTTTTCGCTCGATTCGGTTCTGCTCGCTCGATTCGTCTCCGTACCGATTCGTCGCGGCCGTTTGATCGATCTTTGCACGGGGGGCGGGGCGATTCCCTTTCTGTTATCGCTGCGGACCGAAGGACGAATCACCGGCATCGATATTCAGCCGGAGCCCGTCCGTCTGGCTAAACGCGGAGCGATCATCAATCATTTACAGCAAAGAGTCGACTTTATTTGCGGCGACGCGAAAACATTTCCGGAGCGAATCGGTGCGGGTAGTTGCGATGTTGTCACTTGCAACCCGCCTTATTTTAAACGATCGCAGGCACGGGATGTCAAACTGAACCGGAGCTTGGCCATCGCTCGCCATGAAATTCTGATTACGCTGGCGGACGTGGTTCAGGCAGCGGCGCAGCTGTTGAAACCGGGCGGCAAGTTCGCACTCGTGCATCGACCGGAACGTCTTGCTGAGATTCTGGCCCAATTGACTGCGGCCGGTCTGGAAGCTAAACGAATGCGATTTGTGCATCCGCGTAGCGATCGGCCGGCGAATATGGTACTGCTTGAAGGGACAAGGGGAGGCCGCCCGGGACTTCGGGTGCTTCCGCCGATTGCAGTTTATACCGAAAGCGGTGCTTATACGGAGGATGTATGGCCAAAACGATGAACGGATATAGTGTTTATATACTCGAATGCAGCGACGGCAGTTTGTATACCGGCTATGCAGCGGACGTGCACAGACGTTTTGTCCGGCATTGCAGCGGCAAGGGTGCGAAATACACGCGCAGTCATCCGCCGCAGCGCATTGTTTATGTCGAACGTTTAGCGGATCGCTCGTCGGCAATGAAACGAGAGTGGGCGATCAAACAGCTTTCGCGGCAGCAGAAGGAAATGTTGATACGAAGGAGCGGCATGCACGATGCGTGAGCAAAGGAGTTTTGCGCCCCAGACATGCGGGACGTTGTATCTTGTACCGACGCCAATCGGGAACCTGGACGATCTAACGCTGCGTGCCCTAGAGACGTTGAAAAAGGTCGATCTGCTGGCGGCGGAAGATACGCGGCATACGCTGAAGCTATGTACGCACTTCGATATCCATGCGACGCTGATCAGCTATCATGAACACAACAAACGGACAAGCGGCGACCGATTGGCGTCCGCGCTGCGCGGCGGGAAAAGCGTCGCATTGGTGACCGACGCCGGTACCCCGGGTATATCCGATCCCGGGGCGGATTTGGTTGCTGAATGTGCCCGGCAAGGTATTCCCGTTGTTCCGCTTCCCGGGCCGAACGCCGCAGTGACCGCACTGATCGCTTCGGGTCTGCCGACGGATCATTTTTTGTTTTACGGCTTTCTGCCGCGGCAGAAAAAGCAACGTGTGCAGACATTGGAAGCGCTGAGCGCACTGCCGTATACGCTGATTTTTTATGAGTCCCCGTTTCGCGTTCGTCGGACGCTGGCCGATCTGTTGGCGACGTTCGGCGATCGCGGACTGGCACTGGCCCGTGAATTGACAAAACGGTATGAAACATTTATCCGCGGCACGATCGATGAAATTGTCGTATACTTAGATCAACAAGACGAGCCGCCGAAAGGGGAAATCTGCCTGATTGTCGGCGGTGCCGGCGAAGCGGCTGGCGCCGGCCCGAGCGACGGATTGTGGTGGCGGGATCTCGATATCCCTGCGCACGTCGATCATTATGTAGCACAGCGTCTGCCGGTAAAAGAAGCGATTCGTCGTACGGCGGCCGACCGAGCATTGCCAAAGCGCGAGGTGTACCAGATTTATCATCACCTTGACACACCCGGCCGCAGGCGGTAGCTCGACGTTTCTTGACATTCATTTAATCGGACTTTATAGTTTTTTTAGATATTTTCAAGCAGATGAGACGCAAGGCAGGGAGGATGCGACGGATTTATGGCAAACAAGCGAAAAACATTTTACATTACGACGCCGATTTATTACCCGAGCGGCAGGTTGCACATCGGCCATGCCTATACGACGGTAGCCGGCGATGCAATGGCCCGTTATAAAAGGTTGCGCGGTTACGATGTGATGTTCTTAGCCGGTACCGACGAACACGGCCAGAAGATCGAACAAAAAGCGGAAGCAAAGGGTATGACGCCGATTGCTTATGTCGACGCGATGGTCGCTCAGATTAAACAGCTATGGAAAAAGCTCGACATTTCCTACGATGATTTTATTCGGACGACGCAGAAACGACATACGGAAGTTGTGCAAAAAATCTTCGAGAAGTTACTGAAACAAGGGGATATTTATCTCGGCGAGTACGAGGGCTGGTATAGTATCCCCGACGAAACGTATTACGCGGAGTCGCAGCTTGTCGACGTCGAGCGGAACGAGAAGGGCGAAATTGTCAGCGGCAAAAGCCCGGACAGCGGGCATAAGGTCGAGAAGGTCAAAGAGGAATGCTATTTCTTCAAGATGAGCAAGTATGTCGACCGTTTGCTGAAGTATTACGATGAGCATCCCGACTTTATTCAGCCGGTATCGCGCAAAAACGAGATGATTAATAACTTCATCAAACCCGGCCTAGAAGATCTGGCTGTTTCACGGACGTCGTTTTCCTGGGGCATTAAAGTGCCGAGCAATCCGAAACATGTTGTCTATGTCTGGCTGGACGCGCTGACCAATTATATTACGGCGCTCGGCTACGGGTCGGTCGACGATAGCAAATTTAAAAGATACTGGCCTGCGGACGTTCACCTCGTCGGCAAAGAGATCGTTCGTTTTCACACCATTTACTGGCCAATCATCTTGATGGCGCTCGGTCTGCCGCTGCCGAAGAAAGTCTTCGGACACGGCTGGCTGCTGATGAAGGACGGCAAAATGTCGAAGTCGAAAGGCAACGTCGTCGACCCCGAGCCGCTGATTGACCGCTACGGACTGGATGCCCTGCGTTATTATTTGCTTCGCGAAGTGCCGTTTGGCTCCGACGGCCTGTGGACGCCGGAGTCGTTCATCGAACGCATCAATTACGACCTGGCCAATGATCTCGGCAACTTGCTGAATCGGACGGTGGCGATGGTCGAGCAATATCGAGGCGGCAAAGTACCGGCCTATGCCGGGCGGGTTACCCCCTTCGACGGACCGCTGGAGGAGACACTGAAAAAGGTTGTGCAGACGGTTGACGATCAGATGGAGAATCTACAGTTTTCGGTTGCGCTGACGGCGATCTGGAAACTGATCGGCAGCGCCAACAAATATATCGATGACACAAGTCCGTGGGTCCTGGCTAAAGAGGCGTCGAATCAGGCAAAATTGGATGCCGTGCTTGCTCATCTGATCGATGTGCTGCGGGCGGTGGCGATTTTGATTCAGCCGTTTTTCACTTCGACGCCGGCCGAGATCTTTCGTCAGATCGGCGTCATCGATCCGGAAGAGCGGACGTGGAATAAACTTGAGAAGCCTGCGGTCAATCAAGGCAACTGGACGGTTCACAAAGCCGCACCGCTTTTCCCGCGCCTCGATGTACAAGAAGAAGTAGCCTATATCAAGTCGAAAATGCGCGGTGCAACCGATGTTAAACCGAACGGCCGCCGGGGACAAAAGAAAACGACGAAAGCCCCTGAAGAGATTGCGCTGGATGATTTTCAGAAAGTCGATCTGCGTGTTGCCGAGGTCTTGAAAGTTGAAAGAGTACAGAATGCCGATAAGTTGCTCAAATTGCAGGTCGATCTGGGTGGTGAGCGGCGGCAGATTGTCTCCGGCATTGCCGACTATTATGAGCCGGAAGAACTGGTGGGGCAGAAAGTGATCGTGATTGCCAATCTAAAAGCGGTGAAACTGCGCGGCGAAGTGTCGCAAGGCATGCTTTTGGCAGGCGAAGCCCAGGGCAAGGTGAAAGTTGCCACCGTAGCCGGTTCGCTGCCGAGCGGAACGAAAATCAGCTGAAAAGGGATCATTGCGCGGGCCGTCACCGGTCACGCGGCGGTGGGAAACTCCGCACCCAGGCGGAATTCCCGCCTTTTTCATAACGGAGGGCTGTATGATGCTTTTTGATACCCATACACACATTAACGACGACGCATTTGCCGATGACCTTGCTGAATGTCTGCGCCGAGCGGAAGCCGTCGGCGTCGGCCGAATGATTGTCATCGGTATAGATCGGCCATCGATGGAACGGGTATTGTCAATCATTGAGCGTTATCCGTCGGTCTACGGCGCGATCGGCTGGAACCCTGAAGATGCCGCCAAAATGACCGAGAACGACTTCAAATGGATTGTGGCCCACCTGAACCACACAAAGATTGTGGCGCTCGGTGAAATCGGTTTGGATTATCACTGGGATGCCTCAGCGAAAGCGGTGCAGCACGACATATTTCGGCGTCAGATTCGTGCGGCTGTTGCCGCCGGTCTGCCGCTGATCATTCACTGCCGCGATGCTGTCGAAGATACCGAGCGGATTTTACGCGAAGAGCATGCGGATGCGGTCGGCGGAGCGATGCATTGCTATACGGGCAATTTGGATTGGGCAAAAAAGTTTATCGATCTGAATTTTTATATCAGCTTCGGCGGTATCCTGACATTTAAAAATGCGCAGCAAGTCCGTCGGACCGCGGCGGGCGTGCCGGCGGAGCGATTATTGATCGAGACGGATTGTCCGTATCTGAGTCCGCAGCCATTTCGCGGCAAACGCAACGAACCGGCGCGGGTGCGCCTTGTGGCGGAGAAACTGGCGGAAATCCGCGGCCTTAGCGTCGCGGCCATTGAAAAGATGACAACGGACAATGCCGATCGCTGTTTCCACATTTGCTAAAACCTTTTAAAGAATGGAGAACGGAGGAGCACGTCGATGAAAGTTAACGAAGTGATTGTGGTCGAAGGGAAAAGCGATACCGCAGCAATCCGCCGGACGCTGCAGGCGGATACAATCGAAACGAATGGATCAAAGATTTCCCGACGGACAATTGAGATGATCCGGCGCGCCGGGAAAACGCGCGGTGTCATCGTTTTTACCGATCCCGATTTTTCAGGCGAACGGATCCGAAAAATCGTTAGCCGTGCCGTACCTGGCTGTAAACATGCCTTTATTACGCGCCGCGAAGGCCGTGGAAACCCGCGGGAGAGTCTCGGTGTCGAACATGCTTCACCGGATGCGATCCGCACGGCGCTGTCGAAAGTATACACGCAGAGTGAGGCACAATCGGAGACGATTACGCAGCGCATGTTGCGGACGTACGGATTGCTTGGTGGGCCGGATGCCGGGCAACGCCGGCGCCGGTTGGGCGATCTGCTGAAAATCGGCTATACAAACGGTAAACAATTGTATAAACGGCTGAACATGTTTCGAATTTCGCCGGAAGAATTGGATCGGGCGATGGCTCAAATCGACCGGGGCGCGGCACTGCATGGATAAGCGGAGCGCCTCGGGCGGATCCGATTTCGGCCGGATCCGCCGCCATCATTTTCAGTTCAAAAAAAGCCTGGGGCAAAATTTCCTCACCGATGCAAACGTTCTGCGCAACATCGTCGAGGCTGCCGAACTTACCCAAGACAGCTTGATTCTCGAAATCGGGCCGGGTGCAGGCGCGCTGACGCGATACTTGGCGGAAGCGGCACAAAAAGTGGTGGCTATTGAAATCGATTGCCGCTTGCGGCCGATCCTTGAGGAGGCACTTGCGGGATATGGGAATGTCGCCATCCGCTTCGGCGATGTGCTGAAGATCGATCTGCCAAAGGTACTGCGCGAAGAATTTCCCGCGGGGAGATCCGTTACCGTTGTGGCCAATCTTCCTTATTATGTGACAACGCCGATCTTGATCCGGCTATTAACAGGCGATCTACCGCTTTTGCGGATGGTCGTCATGGTTCAGAAAGAAGTAGCGGACCGGTTGCAGGCTGTCCCGGGGACGAAAGACTACGGTTCGCTCTCGATTGCCGTGCAATATCATGCCGAAGTACGTGTCGTCGCAACGGTACCGAAAACAGTGTTTGTACCCCGGCCGAATGTCGATTCGGCGGTTGTCCGTTTCGATCTGCGTCCTGAACCGGCTGTTCATGTCGACGACGAGCGCTTCTTTTTCAAAGTTGTTCGGACCGCGTTTGCCCATCGGCGGAAAACGCTGATCAATAACTTGGTACCTGCTCTTTTTACAAGAGAGCACAAAGACGAGTTGCTGAAAGTGCTGACCGATGCAGGTATCGATCCGCGGCGCCGCGGCGAAACGCTGACCATTAAGGAATTTGCGGTGCTCAGTAACCGGCTGGGTCAATTCATGTGCCGATGAAACGAGCTTCATCCAGGCCTTTTTCCGCAACGTCGCCGCCAGTGGCGTTATTCAGTCACCGAAAAACCCGGAGCGAGGAGGTTCTTCCCTCCCGCACTCCGGGTCATTATTTTTTTAGTCTATTCCATCCGCGATTTAAGAATGGCGCTGAGCGGAATGCGGTTAATTTTTCGCTTGCCACTCCACTGAGCCAGTTGATAGGCAAGGAACATCACCAAGAATCCGATCAGAAATGACCAGCCGCTGACGCGCACGGGGAGAGCGAGGTTTGCCGATTCGCTCGAGTAGCGGAACAGCGCGCGCAGCAGCTGCAGCAGCAGCGGTATGGAAAGGAGGTAACCGGCAGCGACCAGCACGGTATTGCTGCCGAGGACCAGCCGGCCGACTTCTTTTTTCCGGTAGCCGAAGACTTTCAACATCGAAATCGTTTCTTTATTCTCCTCAACAACAAGTGACGTGACCACATAAATAATGATGAGGCCGATCAGAAAGGCACCGGCGGAGATCAGCGCATAGACACTTTGCATCGGTGCGAGAAATGACTCCATCCGCTCCCGATTTTCTTTTTTGCTTGATGAATACGCCAAACGGTCATCGTCGATCGCTAATTTGTGATTGCTGAACACGCCGTTATGTGCGCCTGCAGGATTTTTGAGCAGTTTATTCAGTCGGCCGTTGGGCATGTAGATGGCGCTGCCGGTGTACACGTCGGCGATCCGGTCGATGCGGATCGGATAGGTTTTATCATTCACGGCACTGTTTACCCGCACCGTATCGCCCGCTTCAACGTCGAGCCGATCGGCAAGCGGGCGGGTGATAATGGTCCGCGCCGGATCGATCGGTTTGCCGCCTGCGTTGTCTAGCCTCAGGTAGTCGGTGTCAGGCGCAATGCCGTAGACCTGAAAGGTATTGCTCAGCGTCCGCTTTTGACCGGCCGGGCTGAATGCGTAGGCGGAGTAAGCTTCTCCTTCCTCTTCATGCGCCGTGCGGATCTGCTGGTAACGATAATCATAGTTGTAACGCAGAACATGGTCGGTTTCGCGATCGATCAGATCATGCATCGAGTTATCGATGCCGAAACCGACAAGCAGCAGCAGTGAGGCAAAGCCGACGCCGAAGAGCAGCAGCAGCGCCCGCGGCACATTGCGCAGCAATTCACGGATACGAAATTTAAGATTAAACGGCAGCCGGCCCAGACGCAAATGGCTCTCCAGGAAACCGACCTTGGTTTGGGCACGGCCGCCGTGCATCAAATCAACCGGCGACAGCCGCAGTGCTCGGCGGATGATCAGCCAAGCCGTCGGAATCAGGAAGAGCGACGGCAGCAGCAGGGCGATCACCAGGACTGTGACATGCCAATGCGTTTGTAGCTCGGGTACATTATAATAGCTGGTAAAAAAGTTGAGTACCGGACGGTAGGCGGCGAGGCCGAGCAAGGTGCCAACGATGCTGCCGCCCAGGGCAATGAGCCGGGCATATGCCAAATAGTGATGCAGAATTTCTTTTTTGCGGTAGCCAAGCGCATAGAGCGTGCCGATCTGCACATACTCTTGTTTCAACGTGCGCCGCAGGACGATGCCGATCAACGTACAAGTCATCAGTAGGATCACCGTCGAGAGCAGGCCGCCCATGTCGTCCATGCTCTGAATATCTTGGTTGATCAGCATGATGCGCGGATTTTCGTCGGCATCCAGCCAGTCGCTGAGACCGTAGCGCCGATCGACGGCCGACTTGAAGGCCGATCGATCCGCTCCTTTGGCGAAGGTGAGGCTGTAGGAAGGTGTGCCGCGCTGCAATGAGGCAAAGGCCTGCGGGGTCAGCAGGGCGATGCCGAAACGCTGATTGTCGGCGATCGACTCGCTTAAGATTGGATGACGTAAATGTAATCCGGCATCATGAACAGGCCGCTGATGCGAAATGAGTGCTGATCGACGGTGTAGCGGTCGCCGACTGTCAGGTTGTGCGCCTTGGCAAACTGAGCGTCGATCAACAGCTCGTGATCGGAATGAATCGGCTTGCCTTTGACTAAATAAGGACGGTTGATTTTTTTGCCGACGGTCATCACCCGTAAGCTTGTGCCGCCGCCGAGTTTGGCGTCGAAACTCAGCCGTTTCTCTAGGCGGACGTGGTAGCGCTGCTCCAGCTGCCGCACGTTGTCGATCGGCTGCTGAACGGCAAAGTGGACGTCTTCGCGGGCGTAATCTTGCTGAAACGCACGATTGTTGCGATCGAGATTGAACGAAGCCATGCCGAAAACAGTGAAAATCAGACAGCTGAGGATAATCAAGATGAATGAGCCGAGATAAGGGGCTTTATGGGCCAGCATCGTCCGGACAATTTTTTTATGCATTACCATTCAATCATCTCCGCAGAAACCTTGTCGCGGTTAATCCGCGTCTTGGTGATTTCCCCGCTGCGAATATGCACGACGCGGTCGGCCATGTCGCCGATTGCGGTGTTGTGCGTAATGATCACGACAGTGGTGCCGAATTGCTGATTGATTTGCTCAAGGAGTGCCAGAATGTCCTTCGATGTTTGGTAATCAAGCGCACCGGTCGGCTCGTCGCACAGCAAAAGCTGCGGGTTCTTTGCAATCGCCCGAGCGATCGAGACGCGCTGTTGTTCGCCGCCGCTGAGTTCGCGCGGGAAACGGGCCTTTTTTTTCGCCAGGTCGACGGCGGCGAGAATCTGATCCTCATTCATGGGTTGTGCGCTGATGTTCGTGGCGACTTCTACATTTTCCGCTACCGTCAGATTCGGAATCAGATTGTAAAACTGAAAAATAAAACCGATGGCACTCCGCCGATAGTCGGTCAGCTGCCGATCGTTCAGCGTGGAAATTTGCCGGCCGTTGACCATGACCGTGCCGCTGTCGGCGCTGTCAATGCCGCCGATAATATTCAATAGGGTTGATTTGCCCGAACCGGATGGGCCGAGAATCACCCCGATCTCGCCCCGATCAAGTTGAAAGTGAATATTGCTCAGCGCCTGAAACGATACTTCTCCGGTCGTATACGTTTTGTTGACGTCGTGAACGTCGATAAACAACAATATCCCTCCTAAACTTATGAAATGAACTAAATATATTTTTTTCATTCATAATATACACGCGTTTCCCCCGGGTGTCAATATAATTTGAATAAAATAGCTATATTACTGTCTCTTATACACAACTGACGCTGCCG
>UQRJ01000087.1 GCA_900543345.1 uncultured Sporolactobacillus sp.
GAGATGTCTTAGGGTCTCGTGGGCTCGGAGATGTGTATAAGAGACAGGGCACATTAAATGGTGAATTAAACACGAAGGATCCGTTGCTTGCCAATAAAAGTGCAACGGTGAAAAAGAAACACAACAGTGGCAAACGTCAGCTCATTACCGCCAAGATTTGGTATATGGGCGGATTAATCAATTGTTCATTTTACGCGACGTTCGTCTTGGTCAAAGGCGGAAAGGATTATATAACAAAAATTAATCGTCCCAATTTTACCTGTTTCGGATATAGTGTTTCGAGCAAACGCCTAAGAATGGTGCGGAAATACGAAAATTCGACGGGCCGAGCCAAAGCGCAACTCTCCGGTAAAGTTCATATTAAGGGAATCCATCGCTACAGCTATACCATTAATTTATCTCTTTATGTCGGCGACAACGCTTATGCAACGACATTCTCTTCATGAATAAACAGCTGATTTATAAATAAATCTACTCTTACTGTGAACAAATCGAAAAATTAATTTGCACAGACGCATCGTCAAGATAGCGGGCGGCTGTGCTTTTTTATTGGCTCTTCTCCGCTTGTTCGGCATCGATGTACGACGTCTTCGACGGTTCCTGCATGCGCCAGTAAACAATCAGACTGGCCAAAATACAGACGGCGACATAGAAAAAGAACAACGCTTCGATACCGAGGCTTTTAAACCAGAGCGCAACGAACTCCGCCGTACCGCCGAAAAGCGCAACGGTCAATCCGTAAGGCAGGCCGACGCCGAGCGCCCGAATTTCGGTCGGAAACAGCTCCGCTTTGACGATCGCGTTGATCGAGGTATAACCGCTGACAATCACTAAGCCGAGCATCATCAACAGGAAGGCGGTCAACTGACTGCGGGCATCACGCATGATCAGAAACAACGGAACGGTCAAAAGTGATCCGGAAATGCCGAAGAAAAACAATAACGGGCGCCGACCGATATGATCGGACAACAGGCCGGCCAGCGGCTGCAGAATGAGGAAAATGAGCAGAGCAACAAAATTAATTACACTGACCGCCTCCTTGTCCAGACCGACGGAATTAATCATAAATTTCTGCATGTAAGTCGTATACGTATAAAAAGAGACAGTCCCGCCGAGTGTCAGTCCGACGACCGTTAAAACCGACTTCGGATAACGCATCAGCACCTTCAATGTTCCGGCTTTTTGTTTCGATTTTCCCGACATACTTTTAAATTGTTCGGACTCGTCCATTGTCAGTCGCAGCCAAAGAACGGCCAACGCGCCGAAAGCCCCGATCACAAATGGGATCCGCCACCCCCACAATTTAAGCTGCTCCTCATTCAACATCGATTGCAAAATAATTTGCACGCCCAGCGCGACCAGTTGTCCGCCGACAAGTGTGACATATTGAAAGCTGGAATAGAAACCGCGCCGACCTTTATTCGCCATCTCGGACAGATAAGTGGCAGAGGTTCCTTACTCGCCGCCGAGCGACAATCCTTGAAACAAACGGGCGAGTAAAAGGATGATCGGCGCAAATATACCAATGGCCCGATAGTTCGGCGTCACGGCAATAACCAACGACCCGCAGGCCATAATGCTGATCGAAAGGGTCAACGCCGCTCGCCGGCCACGGCGATCCGCGTACCGTCCCATCACCAAGCTTCCGATCGGACGCATCAGAAAACCGATGGCAAAGACGGCAGCCGTATTCAGCAATTGCGACGTCGTGTCGCCCGAGGGGAAGAAATCTGTCGAAAAATAAACCGCAAATGCGGCGTATGTATACCAGTCGTACCATTCAATCATATTCCCCAAAGAACCCTTCAATATATTGGCGGCAATCCGACGTGAATTGACCGGGCGCACCGATTTCTGTACATCCATACCCTCATCTCCATCTCTATGTTCCCAATTATCAATGAATACCGATTACTTTTTATTATGATTACCATAACATAAAATCATCTCATTTGGCCGATCTGCGAAAATTTTTTTAAAAAATATATAAAAAAAAGCGGGTCTAATGGTCAGTGGTTTAAGAAAATTCATAAAACGAGCGCTATCATCGATCGCCATGCTTGACACGAACGATTAACGGTTATATTTTATTATTGTTCGTTATTTTTAAAGGCAGAGTAGATCATTGCGGGTTACGTGCTCGGGGGACGGGGAGTTGTCCCCGGGACGAAAAACCGGCGAGGCCGGTTTGCCGTGCAATGGTCGCATCCCGCTGCTGCATACTGGAGCAACTCTTCCTCTATGCGGCAACATGCCGAAAAGAGGAGGAATTTTCATGGAAGCTTTTTCTATTTGCACAGCCGCCTACTGGCGTGCAGCCGCATCCGAGCTGCGCAAGATTCGCAATCTGGTATTGGCGGCGCTGGTCGTTTCGTTCGCCACAATCATCGGTACATTCTCAATCCCCGTCGCGTTGAACCTGCACATCTCGTTTACCTTTTTATTTATCGCTTTCGGCTGTATGATTTATGGGCCGATTCTCGGCCTATTTGCCGGTGCCGCATTCGATATTATCGGTTATATCACTCATCCTTTCGGTGCATTTTTTCCCGGCTATACCTTATCCGCCATGCTGAGCGGCTTAATCTACGGCCTTTTCCTCTACCGCTGCAGATTATCGGTACTGCACATCTTTCTCGCCAAGCTGATCGTTAATTACGGGGTCAACGTCCTGCTTGGGTCACTCTGGAGCAAGATACTGATTGGAAGAGCATTTCTATTTTTCTTTATTAACAGCCTGATTAAAAATACATTGATGCTGCCGATTGAAGTCGTGCTGCTGACAATCACACTGCAGATTCTGCTTCCCGTGCTTGTGCGAGCGCATCTGTTGCCTGCCCGGTACCGCCGGCATATTTCGATTCTATAGCTCCGGTCCTGTCAACTCCCCACACAATAAAAACAGCGCCGTTGCAGGAAAAGTCGCAACGGCGCTGTTTTTAGTTTATCGGTCGGCCGCTAATTACATATCGACCTGATGCTCTTCTTGCATCCATTTTTTGTGTGTCAGATAATAACGCAACGAGTAGAAAATAATCAACAGTGAAAAGCCAAGTAAGGTGAAAATCCCGAGCCCGTAGCTGGCATAATGAAGCAGCCACGACTCATGGCCATCGATCAGCGCACGGAACCCGGCTACGCCGTAAGTCATCGGCAGAAACGGCGAAAGGTGTTGTACCCAGTGCGGAATGAGTTCGATTCCATAGGCGCCGCCGCTTGTAATAAGCTGAACAACCAATAGGACGATAGCAATGTAACGGCCGACATTTTCAAACGAACCGGCCAACCATTGAATGACCGCCATGAAACTGATGCTGACGAGCAAGGTAAAACCGAAGTAAGTAAGCGGCTGACTGACATGAAGTCCAAGCCCCTTCGTCATCAACAGATCGAGCAATACCGACTGTACAAACGACATCAGCAAGAAGATGCCGATTTTACTGAGGGCAATAGTCCATCCCGACGTTGCCTCCCCAACCGGTTTATACGGCTGAAAAATAATGGTCAGAACCAATGCGCCCAGGTAAAGGCCGATACACATGAAATACGGCGTAAAGCCTTCGCCGAATGTTTTGACGGCTGCACGCGTCCCGTTGTTCATGGTCACGGGTTTAGCAAATTTCTTCGCATGTTCATCATTTGTCGGCGTTTTAGCCAGTTGGCTGTGTGCATCGGACAGATTATCGCCGAGTTTCGCATTGCCGTTATAAATCTGCTTCGCGCCACCGGAGAGTTGATTCGCCCCGCTTGCCAGCTGCTGCTGCCCACCGGAGAGTGTATTGAGGCCGGAGCTGAATTGATTCATGTTCGTTGCCAACGTATTTCCGCCCGCAACAAGCTGATCCGTTCCATCCCGCAGCGATTTAATGCCGCCGACCAATTGCGGCCATGTTTGATTAAGCTGATTATTTCCGGCAGCAATTTGATCAGCGCCGTTGCTAAGCGCTTGGGAAGCACCGGGTATCTTGGCCAGATTGCTATGCAGAGTCTTCATACCTGACGACAACCGCTCGGTACCGTTCTTCAGTCTCACGAAATTGGATTGCAAGGCCTGCGACCCGTTGTTCAATTCGTTCATTCCGTTGTTCAACTGGGTAACCCCATCGCTAAGCTGATTAAACATCTTCGTCAGATCGGACGAAGCACTGCCGAATTGTGAATGGACAACGCTTTGGAATCTATCCGCGTTACTGGATAATGTCTGCGAACCCGTTGCCAATTTTTTAGTGCCGGCATTGACTTCGTTTGACTTTTCTTCCAGCTGTGATGAACCGGCAGTCAGGGCGTTACCTTTATCAGCTAAAGTCTTCGAACCGTTGGCAAGTTTACTGGCGCCAGCAGTTAATTGACCGGAAGCTGAAGTCAGTGTATCCATGCCATCATTTAATGCTGTTGTTCCCTGTACCAATTGCTTTGAGGCATCGGCTAATTTTTGTGAAGCCTGCTTCGCTTCTTTTATTTGTTGCGATTGGCCGGATACTTCTTTCGCTGCTTGACTACTTGCCTGATTCAATTTTTCCGATGCGGCCGCTAATTTTTTCGTTCCGTCCGCCAGTTTACTTAATTGCGACAGATTTCGATCAATAGTTTCCATATTATTCAAGCTTGCGAGTAATTTTTTGATATTAGTATCTTTTTTGGCTTCAGGGTGACTTGTAAGATAATCCGTTATGCTATTTTGAATATTGGTTTCATTTTGCTCGATCTGCGATACATCAATGCCTTTAAGACTGTTTTGTACATTTTCATTATATTGCTTGACCCCATCATTCAATTGCGAAATGCCTTGAAAAAGTTGTTGTAATTCTTCGCCAGAGTTTGCGTTTTGCAGCAGTTTGTTAAATTGTTGATAACTCTCGTTAAATTGATCCATCCTTGTTTTCAATGTTTTAGTATTCTCAGGAAGTTGATCAACCTGTTTATTAAATGCATTTATTTTACTGCTATAGTTTGCCATCCCGCTGTTTAGATCGTCGACACCGCCGGCAAACCGACTGATACCGCCGTTCAATGACTGAACGCCGTTATTGAACTGAGCATAATGGCTACGCAAATCTTGAGCGCCGCCGTTCACCTGATCAATACCGCCGACCAGTCGGTCAAAGTTCGTCGTAAAGCTATTCAGCTGTTTGCCAAGACTATTTATCTGCGGTTTCGAAGCACTTAGCTGATCATTCAGTTGATTCAGACCGTTTTTTTCCTGTTGCATACCTTTCTGAAACTGATTTAGACCGTCAAGGTATTTGTTCATATTTTCTACTAAAGTCTGTGATCCACTCGAAAGCTGTCCGGAACCAGAGGCAAGCTGCTTGGCACCGGCGTTGAGTTCATCAAGTTTATCGGCCAACGTGTTAGCCCCGTCTGCCAGTTTAGCAATATTGCCGCTGTTTGAAGCAGTCTGATCATATAGTTCATGCGTACCAGTCGCAGCCTGCTTCAGGCCGCCATTCAACTGCTCGGCACCGTCCGCCAGTTTGCCGGATCCTTTGCTCAACTGATCGGTGCCCGTCATCAACGCTTCAAATCCGCCTTTTAACTGATTCAGACCGTTCAGCTCTTTTTTGCCGCCTTTAGTCAGTTTTTTTGAACCCTTGGCAGCATCGTCCAACCCGCTGGTTAGTTCATCAAGCTTAGAATACATCGTTTGCGCGTATGTTTTGGTCACCGCCTGCGACACTTGCGACCTAATCTCTCTTATTCCGGCTTGAACGATCTTCCCGGAAACAAAATTCGCATCATGATTGATTTTATAATAGATATGCGACGGTTTTAGCTTTTGATCTTCCAGTGTCGTCGCGTTCTCCGAAAAGTCTGCGGGGATGCGGACAATCATGTAATAGTGGTTATATTTAAATCCTTCATTGGCCTTTTTATCGCTGACAAATTCCCATTTAAAGTCGTTGTTTTTTTTCAGTTTCTTGACCAATTCATCCCCGGCATTCAGTTTCTCGCCGGCAAGCTTCGTTCCTCGGTCTCCATTGACCACCGCAACCGGCAACTGATCGGTGTTCCCGTAGGCATTCCAGAAACCGTAAAGAAATACGCCCGCGTAAATAATCGGAATAATGGCGACGGCAAGCATGAAAATGATTTGTGTCGGGTGGGTCCATATTCTCTTCAGTTCCGCTGCAAACAAATGGACGAAATTCATCAAACGATTCTTCCTTTCATGCTATGCTTTTAAACGGTTCCATATTGACCGGATCAGTCATTCAGTCATTTTTAAGCATCAAATAACTTAATCCTTCTTTAAACCGTCTGCCAAATAGATTTCGAGTAAGGCGGCGATTTCTTGACTCGAAAGTGGCTTATGCCGTTGTTCCCAGTCGAAAATCAGCGAGACGTACAATTTTAAAATCACAAAAGCTGTTACGGTCGGATCACAAGCCTTAATTCTTCCCCTTTTCTGGGCATCCTTGATAATTCCTTCCAGAAAATCAAGAATCGTGTCTTCGACTTTTTCGATTGCTTGTTTCGCCTGGACCGTGCCGACTTCGCTAATTTCCTGAGTCAGTTTGATCGTCAATTGATGCTCCTTGCGCAACTCAAGAACGTTGAATAGGGCTCGATGCAAATTTACAAAAAAACTATCCTCTGGATGAATGGCATTTGCGGCCACACTTTTTAACCGACGTGTGAATTGCTTCATGATCTCGAAGAATAGCTCTTCTTTATTCTTGAAAAAGGTATAGATCGTTCCCTTACCTACGCCGGCAATACGCGCCACTTGATCCATTGTCGTTGCTTTATAGCCGAAAGCGGCAAACGTTTGCTCGGCAGCATGCAAAATATTAGTTTTTCGATCAACGGCCATGCCCTCCTTCTCCTCTCTGACCAGATCAGTCATTCGTTCATTTCGCCATTTATCATAGCACACCTCCAACTTGTTGGCAAAAAAAATTTCACTCCCCTTTATCGTCATATTCTGTGAATTTTTCATGATTCGGCAACGGATATTCGTTAATCTGCCGATCATGGACTAAAATGTGTGAATTGGGTGAAATTATATGCGGAAATGAAGCGGTACAGCATGAACTGTAAAGAAAAATATGCCAAAAACGAAACGATATCTGCAACTTCAGAACTACTGAAAGAATTGATCGCCGCCGAGGATTATGTTACGATGAAAAATAGTTTAATAGACATCCACTGGGGGAGCACATTGCTGAGATTGACGCTGTCAAGACCCTTTGAACCTGATCCGGACGATGCCGGCGTAGGGAAGTGGTTGATGAAACTTCGATCTATAACGAGTATAATCAACCGCTTTCTAGAGAAAGCGGTTTTTTTGTTTATTCTATTTTCAGGAGGATCAGTCGATGACAATCGAATCGATTTCAGACCTGGCCAGACAACGAAGCAATCATTTGTGGGAGGAGAGCTTTGCCCATCCGTTCGTCCAAGGTATTAAAAGCGGCGCGCTCGATTTGGCGAAGTTCCGTTTTTACATCAAGCAAGATGCTTATTATGTCCGCGAGTTTGCCAAACTGCACGGCCGGGCCGCCGCTCAGAGCGACCATCCCGATACAATCGCTAAACTGCTACACATCGGCATCGGCCTGGCCGAGGGCGAACTGCAGCTGCACAAGAGCGTTTTTCAGGCATTAAACATCTCGGGCAAAGAGTGGGCGGCATTTCGTCCCGCTCCGATTGCCTACGCGTATATCAGCCACCTGTACCACGTGCTCGCTAAAGGCAAGCTAAGTTATTCACTCGCCGCCTTGATGCCCTGCCCGTGGTTGTACGACGAAGTCGGCGAGCATTTAAAAGACGCGCGGCCGCAGGCCAAGGTCTTTCAAGACTGGATTGCCGAGTACAGCGGCGAGGATATCAAGAAAAATGTCCGCATTGAGCGCGCGCTATGGGACGCATCGTCCGAAAATGCGACGGAAGCGGAACGTTGCGAAATGATTCATATTTTTATGCAGAGCAGTTTCTATGAACTGCAATTTTGGGAAATGGGCTGGACGCAAAGCGACTGGTCATTTATCAAGGAGGACGCACAATGATATCCGTACGGCAACTAATTGATTTAATGGAAAAAGTCCGTGAACAAAAACCGCTGCTACATGTGATTACTAATCGAGTGGCGATCAACGATTCGGCCAACGGCGCACTGGCCGTCGGGGCTTCGCCGATCATGGCGGAAGCGCATGAGGAAGTCGAGAACATTGCGTCAATTGCCGGTGCGCTTGAGTTGAATATCGGTAATCTGACGCCGTATTCCATCAAGAGCATGCTGCTCTCCGGCAAAGCGGCCAATCGCGCCGGGGTTCCGGTTGTGCTTGACCCGGTCGGCGCCGGTGCCACCGATTTTCGACTGACTACCGTCAAGCACTTGCTTGATGAACTGGACATCGCCATCGTTCGCGGCAATGCCGGTGAAATTGCCGCTTTGGCCGATGAAGACTGGGGTGCAAAAGGTGTTGACGCCGGTGAGGGCAGCGGCGATATTGATGCCATCGCCAGACGTGTCGCCGACGATCGACGGACGGTGGTAGCCGTCTCCGGCGCCGTCGATACCGTGACCGACGGAACACGTATTTACCACGTTAACAACGGTCATCCGTTGTTTCCGTACATGACCGGTTCAGGTTGTGTGAATGGCGTGATTCAAGCCGCTTATGCCGCCGTCACGCATGATTTTCTGGCAGCCTCGCTCGCTGCCTCAGTGAATTATGCCATCGCCGGACAGCTTGCCGGGAAAAATTGTCCCGGTCCGGGCAGTTTTCGTCAGCGATTGATGGACGAACTGTATCATTTGGACGGAGTTAAAATTCGCCGTTTCGCGTCGGCTGAAGAGGTGACGCGTGCATGAAACCGCAAGTTGTTACCATTGCCGGCACGGACAGCGGCGGCGGAGCCGGTATCCAAGCTGATCTGAAATCGTTCGAGGAGCGCGACGTCTTCGGCATGTCGGTTGTCGTTGCCGTTACCGCGCAGAATACGATGGGCGTGCAGGGCGTCTATCCTCTTTCCGTTGAAGCTATCCGTCGGCAGATGGCCTCGCTCGCCGATGATTTTACGATCTCCGGAACCAAAACAGGGATGTTGTTCGATGCCGAACGGGTGGAGACCGTCGCGGACGGCATTCGCCGTTACCATTGGCATCCGCTGGTTGTCGATCCGGTTATGGTTGCCAAGGGCGGCGCCCGTCTTGTTGCTTCCGATGCAATCGAGACGATCATCAAAAAACTGATTCCGCTCGCCGATCTGATTACGCCGAACACGCCGGAAGCCGAAGTGCTGGCGGAGATGACGATACGCTCCGATGCCGACCGCGAACGTGCGGCACAAAAAATCATCAAACGCGGCGCACAGGCAGTTTTGTTAAAAGGCGGACATGATCCAGCCCATCCGGAGACGGCACGCGACTGTCTGGCGACAAAAGAGCGGATGGTTTGGCTGGAAGCACCGCGCATCCATACGCCGAACACGCACGGCACCGGCTGCACACTCTCATCGCTGATTACCGCCGAACTGGCAAAGGGCGCGGACATGGAAACGAGCGTGCGCACCGCCAAACATTTGCTGACACGCGCCATTGCCGAAGCCCCCGGCATCGGTCACGGCCATGGTCCCGTCGCCCACTGGTCGCTGCGCAAGGGGGCCAATGAAGATGCCCGATAAAAAAGAACTGGCAAGAGCACTGAAACTCTATTTCATTATGGGCACGCCCAACGCTGCCGATCGCCCGCCGCTGCAGGTACTGGAGCTGGCACTGCAGTCCGGCATCACATGTTTCCAGTTCCGTGAAAAAGGCATCGGAGCGCTGACCGGGACGAAGAAGATGAACTTTGCCCGCATGGCGCGTCGGCTGTGCCGCCAGTATCACGTCCCTTTTTTCGTCGACGACGACGTCGAACTGGCACTGGCCCTTGACGCGGACGGCATGCACGTCGGCCAGAAAGACGAACAAGCGCGGAC
>UQRJ01000088.1 GCA_900543345.1 uncultured Sporolactobacillus sp.
CAGCTAACAGTTCCTACTGCCAAGCCTGTAGCGGACTTTCACCGCCAAGCTGTCGCCCATGCCGGGCGCACGTAAATCGTCCCCGGAACCTTGGTAAAGTTCCGGGGATTAATTTTTTCTCCGTCATTCCATTCATTCCGCGCTCCCACCCGATCTGCCGATGTCGGCAATCTAGCGCACCGTCCGGGACAGCACCCATTGTTCCCCGTGAATACCGATTACTCTGCGCCCGGTATCTGTGAAACCGTGATGAAGATACAATTTCTGCGCCGGAACGTTGTTATGGTTCACACCGAGCACAATCTCTTCGGCAGACGGAAACAAGCGATTGACAAATTCATCCAGAAGGGCAATGGCGCAGCTCCCGTAACCTTGTCCCTGGTAACGGCTGTCGATTGAGAAAGTACGTAGCAACAAAGTATGAGGATGATCGGTATATTTTTTCGGCCCGTCCCCTTCATGCAGTACAAAAAAGCCGACCACATCATCATCGGCAAGTACCAGGACAGGATGGCGCTGTTTATTCCGTTCGCTTAATTTAACGGCTTCCTGCGGCGCACCGGTAAATTGGATTTCTCGAATCACATAGTGATCGATTGCCGACTTGAATATGTCTGAATAAAGAACCAACGTAATCTTCTTCTGCATCGTCATCGCCATCCTATTTGTGCCGCCGCAAAAGCGGGCGGAAATCGATACTATGGTCTACCCACCCGACAAAACAGCAGCGCCGCCGCTCGAGTAACCTGGCAAAATGCGGCACGGGCACGCGGCAAAAGCGATCGCAGGTTTGTCGAAAGATAGAAATGAAGCAGACCGGGAAAAAGCTCCCGCACCAGCTTGAGAGGCACGAATCTGTCCCTACCCGCTCTCCCGATCCATTTCCGTGCATGAACTAAAGCCGGCCGCACATAAATGCCGGCCAACACCAACACTTCGGACTGCGTGATCAGCGCGGTTGGGGGCCCTTACTTAAGTGGCACTTTTCTTAAAAAATCAACAACTTCCGTCCGATAATCATGCCGCCAATTGATCTTAGCCAGCCGCTGCTTGTCGTGCGTATGGATGTGACCGGTCGTCAACAGTTCCCGATAGAGTTCCAAGTAAGGCAGGCCGTTTCGTTTCGCTTCCTGAATTTCTTTACTTCGGTCATAGCGTACTCGTTTAAATTTTGTTTGCACCAGGCCAGTTTCGTCAATTTCCATAATCGCATATTCCGCCCGCAGATCGGGACGGCGCCCCGTCCAGTTGGAAAAAGGTTGACCGACAGAGCCGGGATTGATGACCAGCTGGTCCGCACTGCTGTATCGCATCATTGGATGATGCACATGCGCATATACGGCAAGATCGGACGAATCTTTACTAAAAAGCCCGTTGAAATTTTGCTGAGCTTGAGCCGGCGCGAGTTCGCCGCCATAATTTTTATCCGGAAGGTTGTGCGAGATACCGATTTTCAATCCATTCATTTCTCTGGTCACATATAAGGGCCACTCTTTCATCAACGCGATTTCGGTACCCTTTAGATGTGCGTATTGATACTGCGTCAGTTTGGCAATATAAATATCTGTCGGATCGTCCAGATCAATGTCGCCGTCCAGCGCTTCAAGAAAACAATCTTCCCAGTTACCTCTGACATAAACCGATACATTTATTTTTTTCAAGAGAGCAAATAAGTTCGCGGATCCCGGCCCGGGAATAATCAAATCCCCCAGAAACCAGAAATCGGTGACTTCTTCGCGAAGCGCATCTTCAACGACCGCTTCCAACGCCGTTGTATTCCCATGGACATCGGCCAGTAATGCAATTCTCTCTAACAAGCTTTTCACCCTTTTATCATTCCGGACTTATCTCTCTTAAGTATAATCGAAAAAGAAGCCGAATTATCGGCAATTTTGAGAGGATTTGTGTAAAAGGGCTGCCGGCCGAACGACAAGCATGACAGAAGCCAACAAGGATACGGAAAAATTTGCGAGCGGCACGCCGCTTATCGATTTTTCAGACGAAAAAACAGCGGCGTTGATCTCATCGATCCAAA
The DNA here is from genome assembly GCA_900543345.1 of uncultured Sporolactobacillus sp. Lineage (GTDB taxonomy): Bacteria > Bacillota > Bacilli > Bacillales > Sporolactobacillaceae > Sporolactobacillus. The sequence continues at coordinate 2,036 of UQRJ01000088.1, forward strand.
CCGCCGTTCGGTCCTGTTACTGTCATATTGCCGCCAGCAAAGATCGCGGGTTTTTTTGATTCTCCAGGAGAAGGGCCGCCTATACAACATATTTCTGCGGCATCGACAGATTAGTCACCGCAATGGCTATGTTATTTATGAACAGTTTTCATTCTCTCATCAAAGCCGATGATCCGGTGAACCCGATGTGCCATCCATACGATACCCACCTCTACGCCGCATCAGATAAAAGAGAAGCCGCCATCGACGGTCAGCGTCTGGCCGGTCACAAAATGATTGCTCATTAAGAAAAGATAGGCGGAAGCAACTTCCTTTGGATCGGCAACGCGACGAAGCGGTATGGTTTCAGACATCTGCCCAGTCGTTGCCTGTAGCTGCTCGGCAGACAGACGGCGCCACAGGCCGGTCGGCGTCCAGGCCGGCGCGACGGCGTTGACACGAATGGCGGGAGCCAGTTCCATTGCCAGTCCCTGCACCATCGTTCGAATCGCCTGATTGCCGATAACGGCCCCGGATGCGTCGTAGGGATGGCCGCCGGCGCCGGCCGTGAAGATCATGCTGCCGTGAGCGTTGATATGGCCGGCCGCATGCTGCGCGATGACCAGATTGGCAAAGAACTTTTCTTCAATCGCTTGACGGATTTGCGATACGGGAGTTTTCAAAAAGCCGCCGCTCATGGCTCCGCCGATCATCGATACGAGATGATCGTACGGACCCGTTTCTTCGAACAGCCGATCCAAACGATCTTCCTTGCCGACATCAAGTACCCGGCCGCTCAACCGGACTCGGTATGCCGCCAGTTCAGCAAGTGTTTGTCGAAGATGAGCTTCGCTGCGGCCGACGACTATTACCCGTGCATCCCGCTTAAGTGCCAAAATGGCAATTTGCTTGCCGAACCCGGATGTTCCGCCTAATACGATCATTCGTTTTTCCCTCAGTTGATTCGCCTGATTCACCATTTTTACACCTGATTTCATAAAAATGAAGAGCCTGTCCGCTCCGGCAGCACCTTGAACCGTTCCCGATGTAATCGTCCTGCTACCCGAAAGCCTTCTTGTTACATAAAGGCAGCGGCGGCGTTATTGCTGCTGATGCCGATCGTGATTTCCCGGTACCCCCGGCTTCTGCAGCTAATCATTCACGACATTTTTTCCGCACCGCCGACCCTCCGCTTTATATTCCCGTTACCGCGGAGTTCCATCGTAATAAAATAAGCCGGCCGGCCGAAACTGAGTCGTTGCTCCCTGCCCCTTTCGACAAAACCGACTTCCCGGTACACATGCGTAGCCCGCTTGTTGAAATCGGCCACCTCAAGACAAATCGGCCCCTGATAATCAAACTGTTTCCGTCCGAACGCAATACAATCGACGACAAATGCCCGGCCGTTCCCCCTGCCGGTCTCCTCCGGACAAATACCGAGACCGATTTCGAAACGGTGGGAAAACAAACTATACTGATAGATTCCGTACAGGCGATCGTTTTTGATAACGGAAAAGTAATGTGTATTCGGATTGGTAAAAATATCGCGGTACGTTTCTTCAATGCCCTCCGGCGGTATGTTATAAAATGTATACGGTTTCTTATAGTGCCAGTGAACATATTCATTCGCTTGCGCATGAGTCATAGGCATAATTTTCAATGCTTTCTTCCTCCTCACTCGAACGATTCGGCTTGAATCGGACGGCCATCTTCGGCGATCCGTTTTCTCAGTTCTTCGTTAGGAACACCCGGTCCATCGCCCGTTTCAGAGCCGCTGCGTTGCCGGAACCGATAACAATCATCTTTCCCGATCGCAGCACAAGCTCGACACCTTCCGTCCCGCCCATTGTATAGGCCCATTCCCCTTTCATATTCATCCGCACGCCCCAGCCGCCGAAGCGTTGCAGCGGCGCGTCGTTAATCGTCCGATAACTTTGGATCTGCGTCCAGGCGATACGGCGCGGTTTGAAATGAATCGGGAAAAAACGAACATACAGGCCATCCCGCCGCACTTCACAGGTCAGGCGCTGACAAATGAAAACCAGCGGCAGCCCAATCCCGAATAGGATAAAGAAAACGATCATCAGCGGATCCGGCAGCGGATTTGTGCCAAACGGTTTGCCAAGAAAAATCTGCCTGATGAATCCGAACCAGATCAGTGCGGAAACCGTCAGTACCACCGCCCAGAGCCACCATTGTCTGAACCTTTGCAGTTCGCGATAATAGACGTTTTCCGCCACACGTATTTCCTCCCTCTCCGCTCTCAGCTGAAAAAACAATCGATTGATTGTATTATAACCCTGCCTGTGCCTTCACGTCATAGGCTTTATACATTTGCACAAATTAATTATAATTTAATAGAGAACACTGTGATAAAAATAATTTTCAATCATCCGGCTAGTGGGAAAAGAGGAAAGTCAATGACGCGAATTGCGGTATACTGCGGTGCAAGCAAGGGAAGAAATCGTATCTATGAAAACTATGCACTCAAGCTGGCTGAGTGGATCGCCGCCCATCATTATCAATTGGTTTACGGCGGAGGAAAAGTCGGATTAATGGGCATTTTAGCCGACGCGGTGCTCACCGGCGGCGGGCAGGTCATCGGCGTCATGCCGCAGTTTCTCATCGACCGCGAGATTGCTAACGATCGACTGAACCGACTCGTCGTCACGAAAAATATGGACGAGCGGAAACAGAAAATGATGGCGTTGGCCGATTGTTGTGTTGCACTGCCCGGCGGTCCGGGGACGCTTGAAGAGATCACTGAAGCATTTTCCTGGGCGAGGGTCGGCCAAAACGATAATCCGTGTGTTTTTCTGAATGTAAACGGCTATTATAACCTGCTCCGCAGTTTTTTCGATCAAATGGTCACCGAAGGTTTCCTTTCTTCAGCCGATCGCTCCAAACTGCTGTTCACCGATCAATTCGACAGGATCGATCATTTTATCGAAACTTATATTCCGCCGCGAACCCGCCGCTATACACGCTAAATGGGCGGAGGCATTCATAAAAAACCGGCTGACTGAACCTGACCTCGATCGGGGGAACCCTTTCGATCGGGCAGGATACAGATCATCTCAGCAGTCGGTTTATTTTTTTGGAAATGTCTTTTGTCCAACCCTTGAGCAAATCTTTGGCAAATCCGTCCGGATGCCGTGCTCCCCATGCATTTCGGAGCACAGCAGCGCCGACCGAGTCATCATACTTGCCGCCGAAAATCCGTGCTTTGCGGAAAACCGCTGCATTCGTATAGACCCGGTTTCTCCGCCAGCTTCATCATGCCGGCATTGCCCGACCACGTCCGCCGTTCCAGGACAATCTGTCTTCCGCTTAATTGCATCATCGCCGCGCCGCGCTTTCTTTGATCTTCTTGCGAATCAGCGTCATAACGGTCGCTAAGGCTCCGATCGATGCATCGGCATCGTCCCGGCCGACATTGAGTGAATGATCCGCCCCTTCGATCGTTTCCACCGTCCAAGCGGTTTGTTTCAGCCGCTCGACGCGATCGGCATTATAAAAGCGGTCGCGGTCGCCGATCACAACCAGGCCGGGCGATTCATACTGCAAAAGATTAGCAAATAGCTCGTCCTGATTGATCAACGGCGTCAACAAAATAAACGTTGCCCGCCGGTACTCGTCCTGTTTTATCAATTGACCGGCAATCGGAATCGTGCCGATCGATTTGCCGAGAAACAGCAACCGCTGATAATGACGCTTCGCCAGGACCGCATCAATCACCGGACGGATATCGGCCAGCATGGCTTTTTTCAACTTTTTCAGCGGCTGCCGGAGTCCCTTTCGATTATAATGATAATCGACCTGAACGATATCCATGCCGCTGCGCCGCATTTCCATGGTCGCGTAGTAAAAAAGCGGTTTATCATACGTGTAACCGATGCCGGAAAACATGAAGCAAATCGCTTCCGAATCATTCGCGAAATAGGTATAACTCGTTTTATGATCGCCGGCGCGCACACTTTTGACTTTGATTTTCATCTCGTGTCCCCCTTTCATGAGCTATTGTAGCAAAAAACCGGTCAGTGAAAAATCAGGCTACCGGTTCATCAATCGACTGGCTAGCACGATGGAAAAGAGTCCATGCAAAGCAGAATCCGATGTAACTTTTCCTTACTGAAGCAAGAAAAAATTGCGAATATTTGTTAACCGCTTTCCCGCCATTGAATCCGTTATAAGTTTCCTTGACAAGGCGATCATTAAAAATGATCAGTGTCGCGCAGCACGAGGCTCCAACCGATTCACAGGTCTTTTGCACATGCCGCCCGACCGGATTAAAACGGTCCGTTAATTTTTCCTTGAGAATCACCAGCCATTCTCCTCTCCGGCATGAAAAGAATCACAACAGCTTCTGCCGTTCGTATAGATCTTTCACCAAATGCAGCATGTCTTCATTTTGCTTAAATACCAGCTTAGGCGGACGATCGATATCGAAATAGCTCAATGACCACGTCTCATCGCTGCGCTGTTGAAGCAATGAACCGCCAATCGGCCTGACTAAAAACAACATGCCGATATTCTGCAGCTTATCGCCGTTTTTATAGGCCATGAAATAGTTGTCGAACAGTCCCAACGATCGGACGATCTCGACCTCCAGGCCAGTGTCTTCCTTCATTTCTCGCCGGCACGCTTCCGCGTAAGACTCGCCGTATTCCAGATAACCGCCCGGCAGACACCACCCGCCGCCCGCACGTTCCTGAAATAACACACGGTGATGATTCCAGACAATGCCGGTCGCTGTATTTAAGATAATCGGCATATGCCCGACGCGTTGCCGGATACTTTTGATATAATCCACTATTTTCATCGCCCCTTCATCTTCAGCCGATACAGCACTGCTTCCGCCTGCCGGTAGCGGATTTATTCTGCACGCGATGACGGCAAGTGCCTCGCCGCACGTATCAGTGTTGCGGCCTGCGTTGGCCTTCATTGATTGTCCCATTCGATCGGTTCATGTTATACTATAACCTTGGTCAATTCTCCCGATTCAGCAATGGCTTCTGAGTTCATGTTATACTATAACCAGCAAAAACGCGAAAGGATGTTCGCCTATGAAAGCTTTTTTCGTCAACCGGACCCGTGCGACGATGCGCTACCATGATCTCCCGGGAAGTGAGCCTGCCATTTTGTTTATTCACGGACTGGGCTGCGCCGGCTCATTCGACTATCCCCAGGTTGCGGCGCAACCGGCGCTGAGCGGACATCGTCGTCTTCTCATCGATCTGCTTGGCGCCGGTTTCAGCGATAAACCGGAATCTTTTTCTTATTCGGTCGAGGATCATGCCGCTTATTTGCTGGATTTTGTAAAAGCCGCCGGTTTAACATCTTTCATCTTATTCGGCCACAGTCTAGGCGGTGCCGTCGCCCTGTCACTGGCAAATCGCTGCCCCGATCGCGTCGCCGCACTGATTCTGAGCGAAGCCAATCTCGATCCGAGCGATAAAGGATCAGGTAGTCGGCTGATCGCCGATCAGGATCGCAACGAGTTTCTCAAGCGAGGATTCACGCGTTTGCTGCGGGACAGCCGTTCAAGCGGGAATGCGATGTGGGCCGCTTCCCTCGCCTTGTGGTCGCCGTTGGCTGCCTATTTGCTATCGCAGTCGGCAGCCAGGGGCGGACATCCGTCCTGGCGACACATCTTGTACCGGCTTGAATGCCCGAAAACTTTTATCTTCGGTGAACGCTCGCTCCCCAATCCCGATGCGCAAGGACTTGCCGGACACGGCATCCATATTGAAATGGTCAACGATGCCGGCCATTCGATGGCTTGGGAGAACCCGGCGGGATTAGCCGGTGCCATTGCCCGGGGGATCGCAGCGAAAATATAGCCTGGGCAAGCCGACCGGGACGACGCCGTCACGCTATCTGTAAACAATTCAGCTCCAGGGAGAATACAGCTCGCCTACCAGACAGGCATGGACCCCGCAACCGACGCAGAGCTTATTCCTTACACTTGTTGCAGGGTTTTGACGCGATTCTGCAGCTGCTTGAGGCCGTCCGTCAGCAGCACACTGTATCGTTCCGGATTTTCCAAGCGCAGCACCGCCGGGCTCAATTCGTTCAGTTGCCTGCGGCTTGCCGCCGTGATCCGACCGAGTGTCGGCAGAGGGAAAACAAGCCGTCCGCGATCGAAAATCTCCTGCTGGAGCGGTACGGCTTCGAATTCATCTAATTGTTTCCGCTCGTTTGCCGCCAGTGGATCGGCACTCCATACGGTCAGCGGTGCGTTCATGGTTTCGCCGGCCAGCGCAATGACATCGGCCACGGCACGTTCCTGTTGATAAAGCCGATACACTTGTTTGCGGCCGGGGAGCGTCAATTTTTCCCGGCTGTCGCTGACTTTGATCTTGGGAATCAAGCGTCCGTTCTGCTCGATAGCCGCCATTTTATAAACACCGCTTAATACCGGCGCCGTTGCGCTCGTAATCAGTTTCTCGCCAATGCCGAAGTTATCGATCGGTGCCTTTTTCGCCCATAGTGCTTCAATTGCGTACTCATCGAGCGCATTCGACGCCGTGATTTTTGCCTCGGAGAAGCCTGCTTCATCAAGCATATGCCGCGCTTTGATCGCCAGATCGGCAATATCGCCCGAATCGATGCGAATGCCGACCGGGCGATGGCCACGGCGCTTCAGCTCACGGAAGACTTTGATCGCATTCGGTACGCCCGAGAGCAGTACGTCATACGTATCGACCAGCATCGCGCAATTGTCGGGATACAGCTTCGCCCAAGTTTGGAAGGCCTCCAGTTCACTTGGAAACGCCTCAACCCAGCTGTGTGCCATCGTCCCGGCCGCCGGTACGCCGAATAACCTGGCCGTCAATACGTTCGAAGTGCTGCTGCAGCCACCGATGATCGCCGCACGCGCACCGTATGTGGCGGCATCCGGTCCTTGCGCCCGCCGTGCGCCGAATTCCATGACCGGCCGGCCGCCGGCCGCACTGCAGATCCGGCGCGCCTTAGTCGCAATCAACGACTCATGATTAATGATGTTTAGAACGAGCGTCTCCAACAATTGCACCTGAACGAGCGGCCCTTTGACCGTAAGCAACGGTTCCCGCGGGAATACGGGAGTCCCCTCCGGAATTGCCCAAACGCTGCATGTAAATTTTGCGGTCGCTAAATAATGGAGAAAATCCTCACTAAATAAATGCAGTGAGCGGAAATAAGCGACGTCTTTTTCTGAAAAATGCCAATGACGCAGCACATCTACGACCTGTTCGAGCCCGGCAAGGACGACGGTGCCGCCGTCGTCCGGTACATGACGAAAAAAGACATCGAACACACCTTCGGTAGCCGGCAGTGCATGCAGATAACCGTTTGCCATTGAAAATTCATACAAATCCGTTAACATGGCCGCTTCCGAATTCGACATCACGAGATTCCTCCTTTTCCTCGCGAAATAAAAATGGTTCAATCGACCAGTTCCGCTCCGAGCACCGATTTGAAATGATTCAGCGCCCACTTCTGACCTGCGGGATCGGGTGTAGCCACGGCAGCGCGATGAATAATCAACCGATAGTCGCGGTCATATGCGTCGACGGCCGTATGCAGCACACAAATATCGCTGTCGACGCCGACCAGATGCAGCGTATCGACTCGCCGCTCGCGCAGCCGCAAATCCAGATCGGTTCCGGCAAACGCGCTATAGCGCGTTTTATCCATCAGCCAGACATGATCCGAAGACTTGTTTTCCGCGAACCAGTCCGCCAAACGGCCGTACAATTTGCGTCCCCATGTCCCCCGAACATTATGCGCCGGAAACAAGCGGCTTTCCGGATGATACGGATCTGTCTCTTATACACATCTGACGCTGCCGACGAATAGCCTTGTGTAG
>UQRJ01000089.1 GCA_900543345.1 uncultured Sporolactobacillus sp.
ATCCGTACGTACGGTGGTAGGAGAGGACGGAGAAATTATCTCCTCCTACTCGATTTGCAATCCTCACGAGCGAGAGTGCATTCGTTGCGATACTTTTTGGGAATGTACGCCGAATATGGGGGATATATTCAATTATCGAGAGATCGCTTATAAGATGCTTAATAAAATTTTCATTACTGGACAATGAAAAGTTCTGAAGCACTATGAAATCAATGAATCTTCTTCTGACGCCGGCATTTCCTGTTTTTCCTGAATTTTTTGAGTTAGGGTTAAATGGCGATTTCGGGCAAACCGCTGAAAAATCGAGCGGCGCAAATAAGCCATGACTGTCGCCTCGGACGCCACCCTTTTTGCCGGTGTCCGCAGATAACGAAAAAAAGGCCGGTGTTTTTTCGAATAGCGCAGCGCGATCAGCTGCAGGAAACCCAGAGCCACGCAGCTGACCATCATGTACCTTTCAATGGCTTTGACGGCCTGACGAATACGCTTTCGATCCTGGCTGCCGGTGACCTGCTGGATCGGCTCGGGCTCGCCCGCTTTCCGGTAACGATTCAGGCGTGGCATCGACCGGCTCCAGAAATGATAGGCAAACGCGCCCAGCGACTGTTTCAGGATCCGGAAGGTCGTTTCCGTCGTAAAGCGCCGGGCATAGAGCCGGATGATCGCTTCCGAAGCCAGCTCCCGATCGGTGCTGACCAGAATCGCGCGTCGGCCGTTCCAACGAACGAGGACAAATCGCAACTCCTGGTAAGGGTCCTGTCCCCAGAGCAGATCCCGACAATCATAGGGCACGGTTTCTTTGACCGTAAAGGTCCAGAACAGCCTTTTGAAGAACTGAGCCCGCGTATCGAATAGCGTGTGCAGCTTGACACGGGCCCCTTTCTTCCGCGATCGCCCACGCCTGCCGGTTTGCATCGGCCATTCGTAGGCGATGCAGGAGGACTTGGCCTTCGTCACCAGCGAGCATTTCCCTCCTGACGGCGTTGATTCAGGCGTTCAAGCGCCGGCTTCGACAGAAAATAACGGTCGAGCAGAAACAGGGAATGCCCCAACACGTTGGCCACCGCGAATCCCTGATCGATCATCTGCACGACATGCGAATCCTGACGCTGCGGCTGGCGATCCCAACCAAAAATCGTTTTGACCCCGTCCTGCAGGGCAAAGAGCAGCGGCAGGCAAAAAGTTTTGCCGGATTTGCCGATCAGGATGCCGACAGCCCCCCACAGATGACCAAAAATAAACGGCGATTTGGTGACGTCTTCCGACTCCTGGTAGAGTTTCTTGACGGCCGGCATGTGTCGGGCTTCTCTGGCCTGTTTCACGCCGTCGCCCATCAGGATGACGGCGCCCGCTTCCCGGCAAAGCGGGGCGTGCCGGAGCACCACCCGCAACCAGGCTTGACGCAGTTCATTCAGCGACCAGGCCGACGAGCGGAAAAAGTGAAGCAGCTTTTCATAGTTGCGCGGATTCAGCGACAGGTCGCGGACGACGGACGTGACACCTAAATGATCTGACCGGATCATGAGTCCGACCATAAGGACAACAAACCACTTAAAAGTGGCGTAGCGACGGAAGCAGGACCGAAAACAAGCAAGCAGAGGATCCAGAAATTTTATCACAGCACTAGTCAATCGCAAACAAACGGGGTAAACTGGAAACGCGATAACCCGGGCGATTTTATCTCCTATCTTTTGTGGTAAAAGTAGGATACCATAAGATCCCATCAACGGGTTATCTTTTTGTTAAACTGATCGAGGACTTTTCACTCTCCAGTTCATTATATAGTTGACATAAATAGTATCATGTGAATATTTTTTGCCGGCATGTGCTGTCGGAAGTGAACATCATCGGTGTGGCGGAGAAGTGAGCAAATTGGCCAAGTTTACAATAAACCGGTCAAATAGTATACTCAACTCAAGTGTAACGATTGATGTAATTTAAATGGAGGCAATTGGACGATGGAATCCAGGTTTGATGTACGAAACGACCGGGACTTGACGATGCTGGTCGATTTTTACGAGCTCACGATGGGCAATAGTTATCTTGAGGAGGGTGTGGGCGACCGAATCGTTTATTTTGACATGTATTTCCGCCGTGTCCCGGACGGTGGTGGTTACTGCATCATGGCCGGCGTTGATCAGTTGATTGAATATCTGGAAAATCTGCGCTTCACAGCTGACGACATTGCTTATTTGCGCTCAACAAAACAATTTTCTGAGAAGTTTCTCGACTACCTGACACATTTTAAATTTGCCTGCGATGTCTGGGCGATTCCCGAGGGTTATCCAGTCTTTCCCAATGAGCCGCTGGTGACGGTACGCGGACCGGCGATTCAGGCGCAGCTCTTGGAGACGATGGTGCTGGTAACGATTAATCATCAGACGCTGATCGCAACTAAAGCGAGCCGGATCTGCCGTGTGGCCGGCGGCCGGCCGGTCATGGAATTCGGTTCGCGACGTGCCCAAGGTTATGACGGCGCGATTTATGGTGCACGGGCGGCAGTGATCGGCGGTTGCGCGGCAACCGCCAATACGCTAGCCGGGATGATGTTCGACATCCCCGTCTCCGGAACGATGGCCCATAGCTGGGTACAGTTGTTTGACAGCGAGCTGGAGGCCTTTCGCGCTTGGGCGCGTGCCTATCCCGATCAGTGTCTGGTGCTGATCGATACATATAATGTACTGAAATCGGGGTTGCCGAACGCGATTCAAGTTTTCAAGGAACTGCGTGCCAAAGGCCATGAACCGCTAGGTATCCGCATTGATTCCGGCGATATCACTTACTTGACGCGTCGGGTGCGCCGAGCGCTGGATGAGGCGGGATTTCCCAAGACGAGCATCGTCATCTCCAATTCGCTTGATGAGCATATCATCAAAGATGTCTTGGCCGAAGGCGCGCAGATTAATGCATTCGGTGTCGGCGAGCGGCTGATTACGGCGAAATCCGAACCGGTTTTCGGCGGTGTCTACAAGCTGGTTGCGATCCAGCAGAACGGTCGAATTGTGCCACGGATCAAGATCAGCGAGAATGAAGAAAAAATCACAAATCCGGGCTTTAAAAAGATCTATCGGATCTATGATCGGGAGGCCGATAAGGCGATCGCCGATCTGATTGCCGGCAGTGATGAGACGCTGGATACCGGTCGGCCGCTGACCATTTTCGATCCGATCTATACGTGGAAAAAGAAAACGCTGAAGCACTTTAAAGCGGAAGTGCTGCGCAAGCAAATTTTCAAAGGCGGCAGACTGTGTTATAAGAGTCCGTCGGTGATGGAAATTCGCCGCTTCGCTATTGAACAACTCGGCCGGCAGTGGCCGGAAGTGTTGCGTTTCGAAAATCCGCATGATTACTACGTCGATCTATCGACGAAGGTGTGGAATGCAAAACATGCGCTGCTCACTCACTATGCGGAAGAATTCAGCGCGAAATGACGATGATTAAAGGGATCGGACGGCTGTCCGATCTTCTTTTGAAATAGTCCGCTGAAGGCATGCAAACGTGCTGCGACGTCGTCCGATCGTTCGCGGGACTCTCGCAGGGCAGTCGGAGCGTTTGTCGTAGATTCAAACATTTTTATGAGTTGCCTTGCCGAGTATTTGCCCGACTTCGGAGCGCTGAAATTGAACTGGAAGCGATAGTATACTAGAATCATAGACGTGGTCAATTCTTGACGGTGAGGAGAAACAATGTGAAATTTTTATCGTGGAACGTCAATGGATTTAGGGCATTGCAACGCAAGATGGACGTCGCCGAGTGGCTGAGGGCGACCGGTGCAGATGCGTTGTGTATTCAGGAGACGAAGCTGCAGAAAAATCAGGTCGATTTTCAGACATCCGAATACCTCCAGTATTGGAACGACGCGCAGCGTAAAGGCTATTCGGGAACGGCCGTCTTTACGAAAAACAAGCCGCTCGCGGTTTCCCGCGGCATCGGCATTCCCGAGCATGATCATGAAGGACGGGTGATCACGCTGGAGTATGAAGACTACTATTTATTGACTGTCTACACACCGAATGCCCGGCGCGATTTATCGCGGCTGGACTACCGGATGGCCTGGGACCGGGCGTTCACACGTTATATTAATGAACTGGATAGAAAAAAGCCGGTGGTGTTTTGTGGCGATCTGAATGTCGCTCACGAGGCGATCGATCTGAAAAATCCGAAAGCGAACGCGAAAAACGCCGGTTTTACGCCTCAAGAACGAAATGATTTTTCTCGTTTGCTGGCAACCGGTTTTACTGACAGTTTTCGCTATCTCTATCCGGACCGGGCCGGTGCCTATTCGTGGTGGTCGTATCTTAGGCAGGCACGGCAGCGGAACATTGGCTGGCGGATCGACTACTTTATCGTCTCCGAACGGTTGAAAGGGCAAATCCGCAAAGCGAAAATCCTTGCCGACGTCACCGGGTCCGATCATTGCCCGGTGGAAATTGACCTGGCATGATCGGCGGCGCGTGGAGAAAATGATTGTTATTAAGAATACATTTTGATTGGGAAAAGGAGTGGCTATTGGATGGCTTCATACGATGAATTGTTTCAATCGATCACACTACCGAACGGTGCTGCGTTGCCTGATCGGCTGGCGATTGCGCCAATGACAACATGGTCGGGTAACCTGAACGGCACGGTATCGGATCAGGAACTGGATTATTACCGGCGCCGGGCCGAGGTGGCCGGACTGTTCATCTCCGCTTGTATTGCTGTTTCGCCGACCGGACTGGCCTTTGATCATCAGTTCATCGCCTACGATGACGCGGTATTGCCCAGACTGAAAAAGCTGGCGGAAGCGATGAAGGCGGGCGGCAGCAAAGCTGTGCTGCAGATTCAGCATGGCGGCAATCTGGCCGATCCGCACTTCGTCATTTTCAATCAGACACTGAGCGCCAGCAATGTGCCGCCGTTTTCTAATCCGGATGCCATTCCGCAGTCGATGAATGAAGATGAGATTGCGACCGTTATCAAGGAGTTCGGCTTGGCAACGCGTCAAGCGATCCGCGCGGGATTCGACGGCGTGGAGATTCACGGCGCCAATCATTATCTGCTTCAGCAATTTGTTTCCGCCTATTTCAACCGAAGGAACGACGACTGGGGTGGCACGCTTGCCAAACGGCTGCATTTTCCGTTTGCGGTCACGGAGGAAGTCAAGCGGGTTGCGGAAAAATATGCCGACCCGTCGTTTATTGTCGGTTATCGGTTTTCCCCTGAGGAAATCAATCGCAAAACAGGCTATACCGTGGATGATACGTTGCAGCTGGTCGATGGATTGATTGCCCGCGGCGTGCATTACTTGCATGTATCGCAGCCCGATATTCAAACGGTGCCCCACGGCGGCCGGCCGGGCGATGAAACAATTGTCCATCGACTGTCGGCTCACATTGGCGGTCGCGTGCCGCTGATTGCCGTCGGCAGTGTTCATCGTCCGGAAGAAGCGGTGGCGGCGCTGCACGACGGTGCCGATATCGTCGCGCTCGGAAGAGAAGCGATTATGGAACCGGATTGGACGAAGAAAGTGAAAGAGGGGCAAACGGGCGAGATCCGGACGAAATTGAATCCGGCTACGCAAAAAGAATTAGTCGTTCCCGATCGTTTATGGAAGATCATCATTCAACCTACCGGATGGCTCCCGCTTGTCTGAACGCGTCGATCTTGTTTCTAATCCATCAACTGAGAATTACAAAACTCCCGTCACTCGATTCGGAAAGGGGCGGATATCAATCGATGCGAACGATCATTTTTGCGCTGAAAGGTAAATACGAGGTATCGGATCGTTTCTTAGAATCGGTTCGATCGAATTTCGCGGATACGCTAAATATCGTCGATGCCGCCGTTGCGGACCGGAGAACAATCGAGGCAGCCGAGGGCTATATCGGCTGGCCGTCCGATGAGACGCTGCGGGTGATGAAGCGGCTTCGCTGGCTGCAGCTCCCGAGTGCCGGCGCCAATCATTTCGCGCATCACCCGCTGCTTCCCGAGAGCGTAGTATTGACCAATGCGCGCGGCGTGTTCGGCACGCCGGGTGCCGAACACATTCTGGCGTTGATTCTCGCTTTGGCGCGCAACATTCCGTTGTATGTACGCCGCACTGAACGGCATATTTGGGAAATGGAAAACGAAGTACGCCAATTAGATGGGGCGACGGCGGTCGTCGTCGGCTACGGAAATATCGGCGTTGCGGCGGCGGCGCGACTCAGAGCGTTCGGCTGCCGCATTCTGGCAGTCAAACGATCGATGTCGAAAGTGCCGGGCGGAGCCGATGCCGTCTATGATTTTTCTAAGCTGGATGAGGCACTGCCTCAGAGCGATATCATTATTGATGTCTTACCGCTTACGGACGAAACGGAACATATTTTCAATAAAGGCCGTTTTGACGTCCTAAAGAAGGGCGCGTTGTTCATTAACGCCGGCCGCGGCCGGACGGTTGACGAAGAGGCATTGATTGCCGCACTTCGCTCCGGACAGGTCGGCGGCGCAGGGCTGGATGTCGCCGGTGAAGAACCGCTGCCGCCGACGCATCCGCTCTGGTCTGCTCCGAATGTACTGATCACTTCGCATTCGCTCGGTGCCGGAACCGGAAAAATTACAAAAAGAGAAAAGCTGATTCGCGAGAACTTGGCACGCTTTCGCGACGGACGGCCGCTGATCAACGCTGTCGATCGCCGACTCGGTTATTGATTTCAAATGATTTACGGAGCAGCCGCTCTCGCTTGATGCGGGTGCTTATTTTTTTACGGAAATGTAATCTAAATTTGTCGGAAAAGCTCACAATCTGTTGCTATAATAGATTCATAAGGTTTGAGACGCAACAAGATTGGGGCTTGGCAAATGTACAAACACCGACTGGTACGCTTCGCCGCGGTGACAGGTCTGACGGTAGCGCTGGCTTTCAGCCTCACCGGCGGTCCGGCGCTAGCGGAAACAAAATTGCAATTCAATGAAAAACTGGATACACTCAAGCAGAAACAAACGCAGAATGAACGGGAATTAAACGATGCCAAGGCGAAACTGAAACAAAACAACCGGCAGCAGGACAGTGCGGTGGAAAATCTTCAGGCATCCGTGACGAAAATCGCTGCGCTGAACCGGCAAATCGCCGCCAAGCAAGCGTCCGTACGGCATAACCGCGCCAGCGCCGCACAATTAAAGCGACAGATCGACCGGCTGACAAAGCGAATCGACAAAAGAGGCGAGCTGCTGAAGGGACGCGTGCGATCGATATACATAAACGGCGGAGCCGTTAGCTATCTTGATGTGATCATGGGCTCGAAAAATTTCGGCGATTTTCTCGATCGTTTGCTTGTGGTTAAAACAATCACCGATCAGGATCATCGCATCCTGGACGCGCAGCGCAAGGACAAGGCGGCACACCAGGAAAAGCGGAAGACGCTTACGGCGCAGCTGGAAAGCGAAAAGCGCAACCTTGCTGCGCTGCAAGTGCTCGGTGACCATTTGCAAGCGGAAAAGCGCAAGCAGGACGCATTACTGGTAAAACTGAAAAAGCAAGGGACGGAAATCGAATCGCTGGTCATGGACCAGTCGGAGGAAAAGGATGTTTTAGCCGCGCAGGCCGCCGTCATCAGGCGGCAAATGAATGATATGGCCGATGAAAAGGCGAAGGAACAGACGTCCTCAGCTGAGCGAAAAAAAGATGAGGCGACTAAAGATGGCGTTTTCACCGCTGAACGTTCCGGCAGTTCCGGCGGAGGTTCGGCAAACGCGAACGATTCCGCCGACAAGAAAGCCGTTGCCCCGGGCAAGTCCGGTCAGGCCTCCGAAACCAAGCCGGCAACAATCGCTTCGTCCGCTACGAAAGATCGGCAAAAGCCGTCTGCATTGGCATCGTCCACCTCTTCTTCCGGCCAATTTGCGTGGCCCGCTGCCGGTTCAGTCTCGTCGGGCTATGGCTACCGATCGTTCGATCACGGCTTTCACCCGGGGATTGATATTGCCGGTGCGGCAGGAACGCCAATCACGGCTGCGGCCGACGGTGTTGTGTTCAGAGCCTATCGTTCGTCGAGTTATGGCAATTGTGTGATGATTTCGCATGTACTGGGCGGGCGGACGTATACGACCGTTTACGCGCACTTGTCGCGGATCGATGTATCCGACGGGCAGTCCGTGTCTCGGGGGCAGGTTATCGGAGCGATGGGGGCAACCGGAGAGGCGTTCGGCACGCATTTACATTTTGAACTTTACGTTGGGCGGTGGACCCCGCCGCCGCATCATGGAACAGTCGATCCGTTGCATTATCTGCGCTGAGCCGTAAATGATTCACCTGGATTTTTGATAGATTGATCGGATCGCTTGCCGGTCCGATTTTTTTCGAAAAAAATGTCAATAAAAAAAGGAATCTAATGCAAGGTGTCGTATAATAATAACATGCCCCCAATAATTGTCACCTTTATGGTGAAAAGCGGGTGATTCCTTGGATAACAAACCGACGATTGAAGAAAAAAGCTGTGAGCTGCTTGAGTTAGCCTATCGCGCCGACGCGTCGGACATTCATTTCCTCCCCCGTTTTCAGGATACCTTGATTGAGATACGCGTGCATGGGTATCTGCGACGACTGACCGTCCTCCCGATCGAAGAGGCGGAACGGATGATCAATCATTTTAAATTCGTCGCAGGGATGGATATCGGCCGGCGTCGCTTGCCACAGAGCGGGGCAATGCGGACGGTGGTCGATCATGAACACATCTCGCTCCGTCTATCGACACTGCCTGCCGCTGAACGCGAAAGTCTCGTGATCCGTCTGCTGCCGCTGACACGCGACCTGTCAATCGCAAATCTGTCGGTATTTGCAGAGACCGTCAATCGCCTGAACGATCTGTTGAATTATGAAAACGGATTGATTCTGATTGCCGGTCCGACTGGTTCCGGAAAAACCACCACACTATATGCCCTCCTAGCTGCTTTTTATAAACGTTACCATTCCCGTATCATTACTCTCGAGGATCCGATTGAAATCCGCCGGGAGATATTTATCCAAATGGAAGTCAATGAAAGGGCCAATTTCACCTATGCCGAGGGGTTTCGAGCTATTCTTCGCCACGATCCGGATATCGTCATGATCGGTGAAATCCGTGATGAGGAGACGGCGCGAATGGCAATCCGGGCGTCGCTGACCGGGCATCTTGTCCTGTCTACCGTCCATGCCTACAACGCGGTTGGGACCGTACGGCGAATGACGGAACTGGGCGTGTCGCGTTTCGATCTCCGGGAAACGCTGGTCGGCGTGATCGCCGAACGGTTGACGACAATCGTCTGTCCCGAGTGCGGTTCTGTGTGCGCACCTGATTGCACGAACCGTCATCATCCGCGGCGAACGGGCATTTTCGAAATCCTAGCCGGCAGGCCGCTGCACGATCTATTGTCGGCACAAACTCAGCGGCCGATCTACAAAACGATTGAAGACTATGTCCGAGAAGGGATCCGAACGGGATGGATACCGCGAGAATCACTGAGGGGAGGCGGCGCCGATGTTTTGGCGGAAAAGATGGCCGAAGTCCGAACAGGCCGAATTTCTGATACATCTCGGTGAGTATCTGCATGAAGGCTATCCGCTGCGCTTGGCGATCCAGCTGCAATTGGCCGGAGGAAAGTCGGCCTCCCGGACCGCTGCCGGCCGGCTGACGGCCGCACTTGCGGACGGACTCTCATTTTACGATGCATTGCAAAGATGTGGCTTTCCCCAAGAGACCCTTTCGATCATTTATTT
>UQRJ01000090.1 GCA_900543345.1 uncultured Sporolactobacillus sp.
TACGAGATGTCTTAGGGTCTCGTGGGCTCGGAGATGTGTATAAGAGACAGCGGCGTTTTTGATCCGCCGGGGATCAGGACTTTCCAAAACAGGCTGTGATTATAGTGGCCGCCGCCGTTGTTCCGTATTGCCGTTCGGATCTCGCGGGGCAAGGCATTGAGATTCAGCAACAGACCGGTCAGCGATAGGTGGTCGAGCTCCGGGTGTCCCTCGAGTGCCCGGTTCAGGTTGTTTACGTATGCCTGATGGTGTTTCGTGTAATGAATCTCCATTGTCCGCGCGTCAATATAAGGCTCCATTGCGTCATACGGATAATCGAGCGGGGGAAGGGTGAATCGACTCATTGTATCTCCTCCGTTTTTTGAGCTGACCATTATTATTTATATGCATCGGCATATGGATGTGACGCTGGGCTTAAATTGACCGCTTGTCAATGATTCATATGGTTAATTCATAGTCAAGCAAGCAGAATGGATAATGAGTCGGAAATTTTCCGGAGATCGGTTCAATGCAGGAAACTTGCAGGAATCCTTAAATGCCGGCAGACTACTCCGGTCGACTGCGGTTCTCTGACGGATAAAAGGCCATTTTTCCCGAAAAGGCCGGACGGAAATCGCCGGGAGGACGATTCGTCCGGGATTGCCGAGAGAAATTGTTGGCTGCACTGCGGTGATCAATGGAATGAATGAAAAATAATTTTTGCTAAAAATATGAAGCGTGATTCGCCGGAAATGACACGGTCGATCAGTCGGCTCGCTTTCTCCAGTCCGGGCCGTGAATGTTCGAGGGGGGATCGCCTTAGGCATGTTGCCCTTGCTTTTTCAAGACCGGTCCGGCGCGGCAGACAGAAGACGCAACCGATAGCAATTCATTGCTGCTTCACCCAGCCGATCGATCAACTTATAATTGACAACAGCTCCGACCGCGGCGCCGATGCCGGGCATTAATTGCAGCATTTTCGCGAAGTCGATGTAGTCGCGGTACTCCATCTGAAATTCGGTCCAGTCCAACTCGAGTAATGATTGCTTACGCGTTTCCCAGTTCTCAATGATTTGCCACGTTTCCCGACGTACATCGTCACTGGAAAAGGCAAGCTGAAAGATCTGCAGGATAAACAGCCGCTCTTCGTACTTTTTAGTATCGAAACCGTAGATGGAGGCCGCTTCAAAAAGGAACTTGATTTTGATCGCCAGCAGCAAGGGAAAATCCGCCAGTCCGAGCAACAAGCCGCCGGCCCCGGTCCCGGCGCCTTCGACAACAGCTGTTTTGCGGTAGGCGTCGATTTTTTCGCGGACTTTTTGGTCCTTTTCTTTTAAAGACATTCCCTCGTTTCGGTGTTTCCGGGTCGTCAGATGCGATCCTGTCAGGACAACCTTAACCATGTTTTTTATAGTTACGGTAATGGCGTTTTGCACTTTTTCCGGATAGTAGCGGTTGATCCTGGTCTGTACTTTTTTCGACCATCGATTCAACAGACCTGTCGGCTTCAGTATTTCTCGTTTCCAGGCGAGGATTTCATCATACGCTTGCACGTTATAATCGTTCATTAGTGACCCTCCAGTCATCTGTTATACGGTAAAATGGGCCAAATCGTTTCGCTTATGATCGATTGGGCGGATTCGGGACGGTAAAGGGGGCGTTCAATGATGCTTTTTTCTTTTACGATGGGCGTACGCCCGGTCTAATGAATCGGTGCTGCATACAGTATTACAAACAAGATAGGCAGGTGTGCAGTATTGTACGATTACCCGAATGACTATGGCTATCCCTATGCCCGGCCGATGGAAATGCAGAATAATGGTTATCGGCCACCTGAGGTTGCCGGCGACTTTTATGAAGACGCTAATGATATAAATGTACCGAATGGATTTTACGAATTTCAGGACACGTTAGCCGGCGATGTGAATGAACCGTCAGATCGCGAGCAGCCGCAGGCTTTTCTTGTTCCGCCGAATGCGATTGCGCAGGAGATTGCCCGCGGGCGGCGCGGTCATTTTTATCGGACGCGGCTGGCCAGTTACAATCGGATGATGACGATCCAATTGCTTGGGATCAATCAGAACACCGGCATGGTCGAGATGAATGTCTATCTTCCGCAGCAGCGGCGCTGGGTCCGGCATCAGGAACATTTTACTGGTTTGTCGGGACTCACTTATCTCGGACCGACGCCGCCTCCGGGCGTACCCTGGCCTTCTGTTCAACCACCACGTCCGCCCCGTCCGCCCCGCCCATGGTGGTGCGCTCAGTTTCCCTGGCACCCGCTGTGCAGATGAATCGGTTCTTTGTTAATAAATAATATAGAAGAAAATAGAAGGAAGGGGCCTCCCTTCCTTCTATTTAAACTTCTTTATAAATCTCGATGGTCTTGCTGTCCGCCTGCATGCTGTAAGCAGTCAGGCGGTGCTGTCCGTCGTAGAGACTGAACGACCGGTCAACGATTAGCGGCGGAAATGTCCCGCCTCTTCTCAGGTGGACGATCATTCCGTCAATCCTTTTCGTATGGAAGTCATCATAATTTTCCGGGTGACTTTCCCATTCCTTGTAAGTCATTAGATTTTTCCCGTTTCGGCTCTGCGGGCACGGGACGTTATAAAGCCGCTCTTTCGGAATCCGCATGAAGACATAATGGTGATCTTCCGTGCCGAATGCATCATTGCGGATGTCGTTGTATTGGCTGCAAATATCTTTGCCCGTCAGTATCTCTGTCATACCTACCCCTTCCTTAGATTGATTCATTCTCCTTCCCTTCAAATTTATAATAGTTACGACGATTTTGCAAAGATGATCGAGCTCTGGTAAACTATTTTTTAAACAAACCAAGGGAGAACTGCTCAATGTCGGTGGAAGATGTCAAAGCCTATTTCCGAGAATTCGGCCGGGAAAAGGATATTATAGAACTTGAACTTTCCAGTGCAACGGTCGACCTAGCCGCGGAACACCTGCATGTAGAGCCGGAGCGGATCGCTAAAACTTTGGCGTTTCGCGGCGAGAATAAGGAAGGGGCTGTGCTGGTCGTTTCGGCCGGCGATGCCCGGATCGACAACAAAAAATTTCGGCATACGTTCGGCTTCAAAGCTCACATGCTGTCAGCGGAGGAGACGCTTGAGCTGACGGGTCATCCGGTGGGCGGGGTCTGCCCATTTGCCGTAAAACATCATTGGCCTGTTTTCACGGATGAATCACTGAAACGATTCACCACCGTCTTTCCGGCGTGTGGCAGCCGAAATTCGGCTATTGAGCTGACGATCGACGAACTCTATCGTTTTGGCAATAGCAAGGGCTGGATCGATGTTTGCAAAGGTTGGCCAGAAGCTGAACACGAAAAATAATTGTGCCGTTCCGCGGGGCAAGTATCGGCTCCGCGTTTTTTTCTGCCGTTAGCCGCTTGTGAAGTTGAGCCCAATCCCATAAGCACTCTGCGTCCCCATAAACCGATGACTTATGCTAAAAAAGGTTTCATGTTATGATGAAAGGGTTGCGTGAAGAAGGTATTGAAGAAATAAGGTGATGTAATGGAAGCAATGAACCAGAAACCGGCCGTTGCGCCGGAGAAGCGGGAGATCTTCTCAATTGTACTCGTGCTGGCCTCGGGCGCTTTTATTACGATTCTGAACCAGACGCTGCTGGTCACGGCACTGCCGAGGATCATGGGCGATATGCATCTGACGGCGGATCGGGTACAGTGGCTGCAAACCGTGTTTCTGCTCGTCAACGGCATTATGATTCCAATTACGGCATTTCTGGAGGAGCGGTTTACGACCAGGATGCTGTTTCTATTTGCCATGGCCTCATTTTCGGTCGGTACGCTGATCTGCTCCGCCGCCCCCAGTTTCCCCATTTTACTTGCCGGGCGCGTTGTCCAGGCGGCGGGGGCGGGGATCATGATGCCGCTGACGATGACCGTAATGTTTATCATCTTCCCTGTCCGGCAACGCGGTACGGCAATGGGCATCTTCGGGCTGGTGATCGGTTTCGCGCCGGCGATCGGTCCGACCCTTTCCGGGTGGATCGTCAATCATTATTCTTGGCGTATCCTGTTCGATGTCGTGCTTCCCGTTGCCGCCGCCGATTTGATCCTGGCCTATTTTATTTTGAAAAATGTCACTCGGTTGACTCATCCGAAGCTGGATGTATTTTCTGTGTTGCTCTCGACGATTGGTTTCGGCGGACTGCTCTACGGTGCCAGCATCGCCGGTAGCGTCGGCTGGATGAATCCGGAAGTATCGATCACTTTGAGTGCGGGTACCGTCGGGCTCATTATTTTTATCGTTCGTCAGTTTCACCTCAGCCAGCCGATTCTCGAGTTCCGTGTCTTTCGTTATCCCGTGTTCACGCTGACTACGGCGATCGGTATGCTTGTGTTTACGGTGTTTATCTCCGGGGCGACGATCCTGCCGATCTATATGCAGACGATGCTTGGCTTTTCGCCGCTCAAGTCCGGACTGATGCTGCTTCCGGGAGCGCTAGTCATGGGTATCATGTCGCCGGTGACCGGACGGATTTTCGATAAAATCGGCGCGCGGGGCCTGACGATTTCGGGGATTGCCATTTTGTTGACCATGACTTATCTGATGAGCCGCCTTGATGCTTCGACCTCGTTTACTTACTTAGCGATTCTGAACGCGGTGCGGATGTTCGGGCTGTCGATGGTACTTATGCCGACGACAACTGCCGGGCTGAATCAATTGCCGCCCGAGCTGATTCCGCATGGAACCGCGATGAACAATACGATGCGCCAGGTTGCCGGTTCGATCGGCACCGGTGTGCTGTTCACGGTTATGGCGGCGACGGCGCTGAATCCGAAACATTACGGTGTTGCCGGCTTAATCCACGGCGTAGACGTCGCTTTTTTGACGGCGACCTTCTTCTGCGTGCTGGCATTGATTCTATCATTATTTATCAGAAAACGAGCGTATCGCTAAGACGGTGGGTTCGCTTGGCGCGTTCACAGAATCTTCTCAGTTGAAAGCGATCGGATTATTTTTTGCCAAGAATATCAATTGATTTTTAAAACTGTATCTATTATAATTACACTAATCTTGGAATACGAGGAACCGATAACATGAATAGTGAGTTTACGATAGCGGTCCATTGCTTGCTTATTCTTTCCGATACGCCGGATCGGATATGCAGCAGTGAATCGTTGTCTGCGAAGGTGCACACTCATCCGGCCCGCATACGAAAGATTATGAGTCTCTTGCGTCGAAGACATCTGGTAGAGACGAAAGAAGGGCTCGGCGGAGGATATCGGCTGGCATGCGATCCTGCTTCATGCACGCTGGCCGATGTGTACCGACTGACTTCATGTGCGGCACTGAAACTCAGTTGGTGTTCGGATCCAAGTACGGAGGACCGGGAAATGGCGGCAGTTCACGGTGTGCTTGAACGGACGTTTTCACGGGCCGAAAATCTATTGGAAAACTATCTCGAACACTGGACGATTGACTCGTTGTTAAAGCAGATTCGTACGGATAGGGTGAGCCCGCGTATGGCCATCACGGACAAGTTCGCGGACTCGCAAAATAACAGGATCGGTGGTGAAGGATGATGAGGCAAATAGCCAATTGGAAAATAGGCGACTGGGTAAAGGGCAGGACGGTCAATGGCGAACTGATGCACGGTTATATCACTGATTTCGACAACGACGAAGGTACGGTTAAGGTACACGTGGTTGCCTGCGATCGCGAATCGACGGTCGGCCGTACGGTTGAGACGCTGAATTATCTGATTAAACCGTTCCCCCTTCTCCCGCCGAGCAGTCAGCAACTGCGCAGTATGGCCGATCTGGCACTGGGTACTTCCGATCGCGACTGGTTCATGGACCTGACGTCGCGTTTGGACGCTGCTGACAAAGTAACTAACGATCACCGCGAGCATTCGAAATGGTATTGGTCGGCGCAGCGTTGATTTTTTGAAAAAAGACAACAGGTTCGATACAATAGGAAAGCGTCCCACGTTACGTGCGGACGCTTTCCGAGTCTTAACGGTAAATAAATGGCTAAAGAGGTGTAGTTCCCCATGCAAACCGGTGCGGATCAAGATATCAAACGGGGGCCGATCACGGTCGCCCTAGTGATTGGTGCGTTTGTCGCCATCTTAAATGAAACGTTCCTGAACATTGCACTGCCTGCTTTTATGCGCAGTTTCTCGGTTTCAGAAACTACCGTGCAATGGCTGGCGACGGCCTATATGCTGGTTATTGGTATCCTGATGCCGGTGACGGCACTCTTGGCCGGTTGGCTGACAACCAGGCAGATCTTTCTCGGTGCGTTGTCGCTTTTTCTGGCCGGGACGCTGATTTGCGCTCTGGCTCCAAACTTTGCGCTGCTATTGGTTGGGCGGATCATTCAGGCCGGCGGGGCGGGGCTGCTGATGCCGGTGATGATGAATACGATTCTTTATATTTACCCGCCGGAGCAGCGCGGCGGAGCGATGGGACTGATCGGCCTGGTGATCATGTTTGCCCCGGCACTCGGGCCGACATTGTCCGGATTGGTTCTCTCCGCCTTTTCCTGGCGGTGGTTATTCTTTCTTGTGCTGCCTCTGGCCGGCTTTTCGATCGTGTTTGCCGCCTGTTTCCTGAAAAATGTGTCGGAACGGACGCGCCCGAAAGCGGACGGGCTGTCGATTGTCCTGTCGACGGCGGGATTCGGCGGGCTGGTCTTCGGAATGGGTGCCGGTGCAGGCGGCGGGTGGTACGGCCCGTTATGTATGATTGGCGGGACGGTTTGCCTTATTTGGTTTGTTTGGCGGCAGCTGACGATCGCCAATCCGATTCTCGATTTGCACGTGTTCCGTTATCCAATGTATACGCTGGCGATGGCGATTCTTGTACTGGTAATGATGACGATGTTTGCGACGATGATCCTGCTGCCCCTCTACCTGCAAAACGTGCTGCTGCTGACCTCCCTAGGTGCGGGTTTTATTCTGCTTCCGGGCGGGCTGCTGAACGGTTTGCTTTCGCCGGTGATGGGCCGGCTGTTCGATCGCTTCGGCCCGCGGCTGCTGGCACTTCCCGGGTTGGCGTTGATCTGCGTGGTTGCCGGCTTGCTGACGCAGATCGGCGCATCGCAAGATCACTGGTCGATCATTGTGCTGTATGCATTGTTACTCGCGGGAATGTCGATGGTCATGATGCCGGTTTCGACCAACGGCCTGAACCAACTGCCGAAGCGGATGTATCCGCACGGCACGGCGGTGATGAACACGCTGCAGCAAGTCGCCGGAGGCATTGGCACGGCTTTGTTTGTCGGTATCATGTCGGTTGCTGCAAAAGCCTATCTGCGCGGCTCGGCCGAGGCAGATAAGGCCGATGCTATGCTGAAGGGCATGCATATCGCCTTTTTAGCGGCGCTTGTTTTTGCCATCGTTTCTTTGATTCTCGCTTTCTTTCTGAAACAAGTCAAGGGACCGAGGGAAGAGGTGCGTCAACACGCGGCGGGTGATGAATAAAGGCCACCCGGCGGCGACACACTATGGACAGTTGCAAGGACGTTGTGGAGTGAAAAATGTGAAAAATTTTTTTAGCCCTGAGACGCACGGCCGGCCTTTCACCCCGCTTTCGCAGGAGCACCTGCTCATGCTGTGCATTCTTGTCGTGGCGATCCTGCTGCTTTTCTTTTTCCGCGATCGATTGAAAAACAAAACGATGCGTGGAGGGCTGGCCGCATTTTTACTTATTGCGGAATGTTCTTTTCAGATTTGGTGTGTCGCTGTCGGCCAATGGTCGCTGCGGACGTCGCTGCCGCTGCAGATCAGCGATTTGGCCGTTTTCCTGTCGGCTTTGATGCTCATGACGAAAAATCACCTTCTATTCGGGCTGCTCTGTTTTGCCGGCCTCGGCAGTGCCCTGCAGGTCGTCTTGCTGCCGGATCTCGATTACGGCTTTCCTCACTTTCGCTTTTTCCAATTTTTCGCGTCTCATGAAGGCACAATCCTCGCCTGCCTATTTATGATCTGGGTGGAAAAGTTTCGACCGCATTACCGCCGGCTCTGGCAGGCGGTTTGTGTCGTGACGCTTTACGGCGGCTGTATATTCATCTTCGATCGGGCCATTGGTGCCAACTATTTGTACCTGATGCGAAAACCGCCGGTCCCCGGCGTCGCCTGGCTTGGACCGTGGCCGTGGTATCTGCTCGGCGGCTGGGCAGCGATGATCGTCCTGTTTCATCTAATTTATCTTCCGTTTTGGTTTGGAAAGAAAATGCGGGTCGCGGGTGGAAAATAAACAAAGCCCGCCGTTTCAAGCGAGCTTTGTCTGATTGCCGGCGGTAGATTAATTTAATTGCCGCGCCTTTGTTTCCGTCCCTAAGAAGGCAACCGCCAGAACAGCCAGAACGACCGCTGCACAAAATATCGCGAAGATGCTGCCGACCGCGACATGGCGGACGAGCAAATCGCCGACCAGCAGCGGTCCAAATATGCCGCCGATCCGGCCGAATGCCGCCGCCATGCCCGTCCCGGTCCCGCGGACGACGGTTGGATACTGTTCGGGGGAGTAGGCGTACATCGCACCCCAGGCGCCGAGGTTAAAAAAGGAGAGTAAAATGCCGAATGTCATCACCGCGGCGAGTGATTCGGCCATGCCGAAAAAGTAGGCGGAAATGGCAGTACCGAGCAGATAGACGACTAAAACGGCTTTTCTCCCCCATTTTTCAATCAGCCACGCCGCCGTAAAATAGCCGGGAAGCTGCGCCAGCGTCATGATCAGCACGTACAGGAAGCTGCGGACCATGCCGAATCCTTTGGCTTCGATGACCCCCGGCAGCCAGAGAAACATGCCGTAGTAGGAAAAGACGACACAGAACCAGAGAATCCACAGCATGATTGTACGGCGGATATATTTTTTCGACCAGATTTCGGCCATTTTGCTTAAAAAGTTCGTATTGTCTGCTTGATGTGCCTGAAAAGTCGCGGAATCCTCGATGTTCCAGCGCAGATAGATGGCGTAAAATGCCGGCAGTGCGCCGATCATTAACGCGAGACGCCAGCCGTAATCCGGAATAATGAAATAGGACACGAGAGCGGCGGCGATCCAACCAACGGCCCAGAAACTTTCAAGCAGGACGACGATCCGGCCGCGTTTTTCCGCCGCGATACTTTCCGAAACCAGTGTCGAAGCAACCGGCAATTCGCCGCCAAGTCCGAGGCCGATCACAAACCGCAGGATGAGGAACATCGTCAGACCGGCGGATAGCGCTGACAGGCCGGCACCGATGGAGAACAGCAGCAACGTGAGAATCAGGACCTTTTTCCGGCCGATCCGATCGGCCATCATGCCGAATAGAAAAGCGCCGACGGCCATGCCGATTGAACCGATGCTGCCAATCCAGCCGAGTTGCGCGGAATCAAGCTGCCAATCTTTACCTAAGGCAACCATAATAAATGAAATCATTCCGACGTCCATGGCGTCGAACAACCAGGCCAATCCGGCCACTCCCAGTATTCTTTTCTCCGATCGCTTCTTTTTTGCGGGCATAAGTGTTCCTCCAGTGTGATAGTGAGACCCGGTAAAGGTTCTCCGGCAGCGCATTGATTAGCATGTACATAAAAAGATGACTTTAATTATAGTGAATGGTTATATACTGTCTCTTATACACATCTGACGCTGCCGACGAATAGCCTTGTG
>UQRJ01000091.1 GCA_900543345.1 uncultured Sporolactobacillus sp.
TCTTAGGGTCTCGTGGGCTCGGAGATGTGTATAAGAGACAGCAGTGGTATGCCGGAATACATTAAAAGCGGTTTGGCTCTGCCGATCGATAAATATTTAACTAAATATGATAAAAAGGATATTCAGCCATCGGCCCTCAGCAATTGGACGTTAAGCAATAAAATATGGGGCGTACAGATGTGGAATGCTCTCTATTGTCTAGGCGGCAATGTAAAGCTACTCAAGGAAAAAGGTGTAGATGTAAAAAAAATTCAAGACAACGGCTGGACATGGGATGAATTTTATAAAATTACGAGCAAGTTTAAGGGAGAAAAAACGGCTGCCGGCGATAAAGTATACGGTTTTGTGACGATGGCATCCGATGTCGGCGATGAAACGTATGCTGAATTCTTACGAAATAACGGCATAGTCGGCATGGTTTCTCCTAAAGGAAAATTTCAATGGCAAGGTGAAAAAGCGGTAGAAGCTTTACAGTTTATGCAAAAACTATTGGATAATAGCGTCATGCCCAAGTTTACTGCTCAGATCTCTCAGCAAAAAATGACGGATATGTTCAACGCCGGCCAAGCAGCTGTTTTCGGACGTATTGGGCCGTATCAAGTTCCCCAAAACGATCTGCGTAACAAACAGATTGACTCCGGGAAAGTTAAGGGACCGAAATTAGATTTGGCTTTACTTCCGTTTCCGCATAATAAAGGCGAAAAGGAGGCAACCATTGGCGGTGGCGGCGGTTATGCCCTTTTCCGTCAGAAGAGTTATAAGGGCAGTGAACATACGAAACATGCAGCGATGGTCATGAAGTGGCTAACCGGGACAAAGGCCAGCAGTGCAGCCGCAGCACAAGCTATTAGTCCGGCACGTTATTCCGGGCAAAAAATGTATGCTAAACAGCTTCAATTTAATACACAAAATGGTAAATTTGAATTGAACTATCTGAAAAAAGTCATCTTGACACCGAAAATTAGCAGTTCGCTGGCGCAAATTCAAAGCGATATTGATACGAATGCTGTTTTACCGAAATATCAGGCGTTCCTGGCCGGAGAAACTAATGCCAAAAAAGCGGTCGATGAATGGACGAAGCTGGCCAATCAGAAATTACAAAATAAATAATTGTAGGACTGTCTCTCTTTCAATCAAACTGGGAGAGAGACATTTTTTATTATCGGAGGTGTATTTTATGCCGTCCAGCTCGCGAATGGCCCGGTGGATGCAGTTTTTTAAAGATTACGGCTGGTGTTATCTCTTTATTGCCGCTCCGGTTTTACTGTTCTTAAGCTTTACTGTTTTCCCCATGCTGTCGGCTCTGTATATGAGTTTTCAAAAATATAGTGTGATGAGCTCTCAATTTATCGGGTTGGGTAATTATTCTCATCTTTTACATGATTCAGTATTTTGGAAGGCTATGGAAAATACAATCATTTACACCGTGTTTACGGTACCGGTAAATATATTCATTGCTTTTTTTCTGTCGCTGATGATTTTTCCGTTGAATAATCGTTCACAGACTTTTTTTAAGTCGGCCTTTTATTTGCCGGCAGTTACGTCCGGAGTCACCATGTCGCTTATTTGGTTGTGGATGTTCGATCCGACCGGATCCGGGCTGGTCAACAGCTTTCTAAATTTGTTTGGCATGCATCCGCAAATGTGGCTGGCAAGTTCGCATACGGCCTTGTTTTCATTGATTTTGATGACCTATTTCGGCGGGCATGGGAGTGCAATTATTCTTTATTTAGCGGCCATGGGAGGCATACCGAAATCGCTGTACGAAGCAGCTGAATTAGATGCGGCAACATGGTGGGGTAAAATTCGTCATGTAACCTGGCCGTTATTAAAACCGACTACTTTGTACTTACTCATTATCGGCACTATCGGTTCTTTCCAAGTATTTGAGCAAACTTATATTATGACGCAGGGTGGCCCAAATTTTGCGACGACAACGATCGCCTATCTGATTTACGACCATGCGTTCAACCAATTTAATTTTGGGCTGGCTTCTGCCGAATCGTTTGTTCTGGGTGCAATTATTATTCTGATTTCTGTCCTGCAATACAAGTTTTTATCAAGCGACGTGGAATATTAACATACGAGAGGGTGAATTTTTATGAGTAAACGGCCTCCGGCAGCGCTGAATCAAGTTGAAGCATCGCCCATACGGATAATGGGCCACCTTATTCTATATGTTCTATTAATTGTATGGGCCTGTTTCACCATGATTCCGCTGATATGGATGTTAAGCTCATCCTTTAAAGATACTCAGGACATCATGTCGGTTCCGCCGTAATTTATTCCGCTTAAACCGACACTCGCCGCCTATCACCGGATTTTTCAAGAGGGCATGATGGGACGCTGGTTATTAAATAGTTTAATTGTGTCCGGTGTTGTGACGGTAACCAATGTGTTCTTTGCTTCACTGGCCGGATACGCTTTTGCCAAGCTGCGGTTTCCCGGTAAAAACACGATCTTTTGGGTTTTATTGGCAACCATTATGATTCCCGGTCAGGTCACCTTGATTCCGCTTTACGTACTGGTCGTCAATACGCTGCATCTGGAAAATACGTATGTCGGATTGATTGCACCGATGATTGTCGATGTCGGCAGTATTTTTTTAATGAAGCAGTATTTAACCTCGCTTCCAGGATCGCTCATTGATTCGGCAAGAATCGATGCGTGCGGTGAATTCGGGATTTTTTGGAAAATTATTCTGCCGCTTGCTAAACCGGGACTTGCCGTACTGGCGATATTTACTTTCGTGGCGCAATGGAACAGTTTTTTCTGGCCGTTGTTAATTACCAATACAGATTCCATGCGGACGTTGCAAGTAGGGCTGGCAACCTTCCGCTATCAGTATACGCAAGATTACGGAGCAATGATGGCCGGTGCCGCTTGCAGCGCCGTACCGATGATTATTCTCTTTTTATCATTGCAAAAATATTTTCTGCGCGGCATTACCATCGGCGCAATAAAAGGTTAATTCTGGTCTGGAGGGTCAGCATAAATGGCAGAAGTTAGGATGGAGCACATTACGAAAGCATTTAACGACGCAGGAAGGGGTACGGTGAAAGCTGTAAATGATGAATCATTTGTTGTCCACGATAAAGAATTTGTTGTATTTGTCGGCCCGTCCGGTTGTGGTAAGACCACTTCCTTACGGATGATCGCCGGTCTTGAAAAACAAACGAGCGGAAATATTTATATTGATGATCATTTAGTCAATAATGTCCGACCGAAAGATCGCGATATCGCGATGGTCTTTCAAGACTATGCTTTATATCCCCATATGACGATTCGGGAAAATCTTTCTTTTGGACTAAAAAATTTAAAGACGCCCAAAAAAACAATTGAAAAAAAAGTGAATTATGCAGCGAAAATATTAAATATCGGTGATTTATTAGATCGTAAACCTCGTGAACTCAGTGGCGGCCAAAAACAACGAATCGCTGTTGGACGTGCGATTGTTAGAAATCCGAAGGTGTTTTTATTTGACGAACCATTAAGTAATCTGGACGCAAAATTGCGCGTACAAATGCGGGTGGAGTTGTCGGAACTGCATAAGCGCTTGCAGGCCACGATTATTTACGTGACTCATGATCAAGTGGAGGCCATGACACTCGGGCAGCGTATTATCGTCATGAATAAGGGAGAAATTCAACAAATTGCTACGCCGGACGATCTATATGAACATCCGAACAACATGTTTGTTGCCGGATTCATCGGGGCACCGCCGATGAATTTTGTCAGGGTTAAACTCAGCGGCAGTCAGCTCGTTTCACCTATTTTTACTTTTCGCATTCCCGATGATTTGAAAAACAAAATTATCGCTTATGATGAAAAGGAAGTCATCTTAGGCATTCGGCCGGAGGATATTTTTCTGGCTAATGAAAATGCAACAGATAATAATCAGTTTGCGGTAACCCTCAAAGTAGTTGAAAACCTAGGCGCCGACTATCTCGTTTATTTTGATATCGGTGACGATCAATTGACGGCACGACTGGATACGAAAATTAAACCAAGAGAACGGGAAGAAGCCAGATTATTTTTCAACTTGGAAAAAATGCATTTGTTCGATCCGGTGACGGAATTATGTATTTTCTAGAGGGGATGATCAATTGAAGACGATGAGCCAGGTTATTGTGCAATCGGCACATCAGATTTTTGTCAATTGTGTGCTGGTAATCGGGATTAGTTTCATTTGGTCGCTGATGATTTTTCCTGCTTTATTTGTTTTTCCATGGCCGGCAGCGATGTTGTTCCTTGTTTTTACCGCCATGCCGGCAACGGCAGCAGGCTGTGCTGTTTTCGGGCAAGTTATTTTGCAGGAAGAAAAATATAAATTAGGCGACTTTTTTCACTTTTTCCTTCATTATTACTTTCGCTCGCTGGGCTTCGGAATGATTATCGGCATTGCGGCAGTCATTATTGGTACCCAGTGGTGGTATTATTTCGCAATTAACCACCATTATCTCATGTTTGTCTTTAGTGTTTTTCAAACTTACCTTTGTTTGGCTTTTGTAGCGACGCAAATATATACGCTGCCCTTTTTAATTATGGACGACTGTTCGCTGTTTCAGGCAATGAATCGGTCGATCCAGCATTTTATGCGACATATCGGTTATACACTTTCTCTTTTTATTCAACTGATATGTATGACTCTATTATTAGCCTTTACAGTGATTGGATTTTTTCTGCTATTTATTGGTATGTGCTCGGTCTTTTTGATTAATGCTGCGCAAAATATACAACTCGCGGAGCAAAAAACAGTGAGCGCTGCTCATCATCGCGATTATCATTCATCGCGCACTGTTAATTGAACGCAAATGATGGCGGCCATTCTAAAAAACAGTGCTAATATAACGATAGTTGGAAGGGTGATAGCATGTTAAGCGGCGGCCTTTCGCTGATCAGAGAATGTTACGAATCGCTGAATCCTTCCGAACAGAAGGCGGCAAGATTCACACTCGATCATCCGGAGCAAATGGTGCAGATGACGGTGAGTGAATTGGCAGCGGCGAGCGGGTCGAGCCGATCGGCGATCATCCGTCTGTGCAAAACGCTGCGTCTGAAGGGCTATCAAGAGCTGAAACTCTGCGTGGCCGGCGATTTGCAAAACACCGGGTCGCATGGCGATGAATACAAAGAAATTCGCCCCGGAAGCAGCCTGCGGACCATCGCCGCTTCGGTGGCGAACAATACGATTTTTTCGATCAATGAAACGATGAAGCTGCTTGACCTGGAAAAATTGCAGACGGCCGTCGATTTGATTGAAACAGCGGGCCGAATTGATTTCTACGGTTCGGGTGCGTCGCAACTGGTGGCGTGTGACGCGCAGATTAAGTTTATGCGGATTAACAAAACGGCGACGGCGTATGCAGACAATCACCTACAGCTGACATCGGCCGTGACGTTGACACCGGATGATGTAGCCGTTGCTTTTTCTAATTCCGGGGAGACGCTGCAGACGGTGGAGTGCGTGCAGGCAGCGAAAAGGGCAGGCGCCAAAACGATCGGGATTACGCGTTATGGGAGTAATACGTTGGCCGGGATTGTCGATGTGCCGATCGGCATTCGCTCGACCGAGCCGGATGTACGCAGTGCCGCCACTTCTTCGCGGATTGTGCAACTTAATCTGGTGGATATCATTTATCTGGCGGTTGTCGGACGGCGCTACGAGTCCTCGCTGCAGTATCTGAATCGTTCGTTCGGAGCGATTAGACGAAGTTTTCGTGTGAAATAGCGGATGAAAGGGGACTATTGGATGAGCAAAACGTTTATGGAAGTCGATCGTTTTTTAACTGAACAAGTTCGCATTCAGCAGATTCCCGGTGCTGTCTATGCCGTAATCGATCGGCGGCGGACGATTGCCGAAGGAGCCGTCGGGTACGCGCATCTCGGGGAAAAAATTCCAATGACGCTGGAGACATTATTTGATTTGGCATCGCTGACGAAGGTATGCGCAACCTTGCCGAGTCTCTTGCTGCTTGTGGAATCGGGGCGCATCGATTTCGACGATCCGGTGCATCTTTTTTTTCCGGAGGAAGTGAATCCGGATTTAACGCTTAGACACTTGCTGACGCATACGAGCGGTTTTCCGGCTTCTGTCCCGTTTTATCAATATAAATGGACTAGAGCGGAAATTTTACGGTATATTCTTTCATTAAACAATGCCCCGGGACGCAAGGTGCTTTATAGCGATCTGAATTTTATTTTACTAGGAATGCTTATTGAAAAATTAACCGGACAATCGCTGGCCGACTTTGCCAAAGAACGGGTGTTCAAACCGCTCGGCATGGTGCGCACCGGTTTCAATCCGCACGAAGATCGCCGGCGGATTGCGGCGACGGAATGGCTGGCGGATGCCGGTCATTATCAGTGGGGGCAGGTCCATGATGAGAATGCCCGCTATTTGGACGGTGTGTCCGGCCACGCCGGTTTGTTCGCCGATCTGCACGATTTACAGATTTACGTGCGGATGTTGATGAACGACGGCAAAATGGCGGGCGGCGACTACTTTCTCTCGCCGGCAACACTTGCGGCTTGTCGAAAAAATTATACGACCGGGCTCGGCACGGCCCGCGGTATCGGCTGGCAACTGCACGACGACTGTCTTTCCCCGGGCGGTTATCTGGTTTCGGCAAACAGTTACGGGCATACCGGTTTTACCGGGACCTCGTTTTGGATCGATCCCGACAGCGGCTTCGGTTTCATTTTACTGAGCAATCGGGTACACATCAGCCGCCGGATCAATATGAACCGTATTCGGCGCATATTTACTAATCTGGCGATGAAACGGCTGACGGAGGGATGATATCACATTGCCGTCTGATTATCGGGCAGCGGCTTAAACAGGGAGGGCAAACGTTTGCATTATACGATGCTGAAACGAACTCAGGCCGATGCGATTGTCGCGTTCTGGAATGAAACGATTGGCGCTGATTTTCCATTGCGGAAGCGGCTGCTGCTGCAAAACAGTCTGGACGATCCGAATGTGCTGGCGAATGGGTCGCTGCTGGCGATCGATGAGCGAGGACGCATCGCCGGCCTGGTCATCGCTAAAAAGTATGGTGAGCCGATCGATGTCGGGATGAATCCGGCAATCGGCTGGATTCAAACACTGCTTGTGCGGCGCGACTGCCGACGCCGGGGGATTGGATCGCGCTTGCTGACCTCTGCCGAACAGGCGTTGGCGGCCCGCGGGGCGACGAAGATTCTGCTTGGCAAAGACGTTCGTCATTATTTTCCCGGCATTCCGCAACAATATGCAGAAACGAGGCAATGGTTTGCGCAGAAGGGTTATCGCTTTGCCGGTATCGAGTATGACTTGCTGACCGAAACGGCGGTCCGGGCAATGCCGAAAGTAGCAGGCGGCAGTTTCTTGCTTGCTGCTCACGGGGATAACCGGCGGCAGTTGCTGGACTTCCTGCATCGCTGCTTTCCGGGTCGCTGGGAATATGAAGCCATGAATTATTATACGGCGGGCGGCAGCGGCCGCGAGTTTGTTATATTAAAAAAAGCCGGGAAAATCGTCGGCTTTTGCCGGATCAATGATCGACAATCACCGCAGATCGGGCCCAATGTCTATTGGGCGCCGCTGTTTCCGGACGGTCTCGGCGGTATCGGGCCGCTGGGTCTGGATCGGGCGGAGCGGGGCAAGGGAAGCGGATTGGCGCTGGTGCGCGCCGGCATTGCCTATCTCAATCGGCGCGGGTATACGTGCGTGGCGATCGACTGGACGCAGTTCGTCGATTTTTATCAAAAAGTCGGCGCGCATCCGTGGAAGGCCTATGCAACGTATTCGAAACAACTAAAATCTTGAACTTGAAAATAAGAGGTGCTTGACGTGATGAGGCGATCGTATTTTATCGTGAACAAAGGATGGTCTGCATGCTGGATAAATTGATGACGGAAACCCGCAATCGTAACACCACCGCGCTGGACAGGATGAGTGTTCATGAATTGCTGGTGTGTATGAATCGAGAGGACCGGACCGTCCCTGCGGCGGTTACGCAAGTGTTGGATAAGGTGGAACGGGTGACCCGGATGGCAATCGCCGCACTTGGCAGCGGCGGACGCCTCATTTATATGGGAGCGGGAACGAGCGGACGGCTCGGCGTGTTGGATGCTGTCGAATGCGTGCCGACGTTCAGCGCGCCTCCCGGACAGATTGTCGGCGTTATCGCCGGCGGAACCAAAGCACTGACCGAATCGGTCGAAGGCGCCGAAGACAGCGAACCACTCGGTGCCGCCGATCTGGCGGCGCTCAAATTGAATTCACGTGACTTGGTTATCGGCATTGCGGCGAGCGGACGGACGCCGTATGTGATCGGCGGGCTAAAATACGCAGGTCAAGTCGATGCCAAGCGCGCATCGCTGAGCTGCAATCGCCGGGCAGCAATCAGCCGCTACGCCGACGTTGCGATTGAAGTAGATACCGGCCCGGAGGTATTGACCGGTTCGACCCGTCTGAAGGCGGGGACATCGCAAAAATTGATTCTTAATATGATTTCGACAGCCGCTATGGTCGGCCTGGGCAAGGTTTATGAGAATCTGATGGTCGACGTCCAGCCGACAAACGAGAAGCTGGTCGACCGGGCCAAACGGATTATCAGCGAAGCAACGGCCGTTGATGCGCAAACGGCGGAAGACTATTTCGTGAAATCCGGCCGTAATGTCAAAGCGGCGATCGTGATGATCCTGACCGGTTGCCCGCTAACTGAGGCGCTTGATCGACTGCGCCGGACGCAGGGGTTCATACGCCGTGCGGTCGACCGGCCCTGCCGCTAAAGAATTGACATGGCAAGGAATCGATAAATGGCAGGCTATGATTTAGCAATCGCGGGCGGCCATGCGAAATCCGCTACCGTCCTTTTCACTTCCGGCGACCGGATCGCCAAGTGGGTTATCGGAGCGGGCAGCGACGTGCAGCCCGTGCTTAATCGGCTGAACAAGCAGTCGGAGGGCAGAAATGAGCCGCGGGAGATCGGCCAGTTCTTTCATTCGGCCGATAATTATTTTTTATAGGTTCCGGAAGGGGGACTGTCGGTTGCGATCACGGTCCACTCGGTCAGAATAACAGCCAGTGATTGCAATGGTTTGCTCTGTGCTTAACAGGGTCCGCCGTTTGTCGGTCGACTGTTTTTTTTCAGTACTCATCATCGCCAGTTGAATGGGGGGGAGCTAATGATCCAATTAGGGATTGAAACACTGTTAAAGGAAAAAATGGCTATTTTAAAAGGGAAACGGATCGGCCTTCTGACGAATCGAACCGGCCTCGACAGTCGGCTGCATTCAACGATCGATCTGCTGAACGAGCAGTCGGGCTGCCGGCTGACGGCACTTTTCGGCCCGGAACACGGTATCCGCGGCGATGGCCGAGAAGGATCGGCAGTTGCTTCGAGCGTGGACCCGCCGACCGGACTGCCGGTTTACAGTTTATATGGAAAAACGCGGAAACCGACGGCAGCGATGCTCGATCGCGTGGACTGTATTGTCGTCGACTTGCAGGATATCGGTGCCCGCTACTATACGTTTATTTCGACGCTCAGTCTGGTCATGGAGGCCTGTATGGAAATAGATAAAGAGGTCGTCGTCCTTGATCGGCCGAATCCGATCGGCGGCTTGG
>UQRJ01000092.1 GCA_900543345.1 uncultured Sporolactobacillus sp.
TCGTCGGCAGCGTCAGATGTGTATAAGAGACAGATCAAGGGACATGCCGCCCACTCCGGATCAACGCCGATGAACCAGCGCCGGGACGCGTTGATCGGTGCGGCGAAAATCGCGATTGAGTTGGAAAATGCCGCCAGAGAAGAAGTAAAGTACGGAACAGTCGCCACGGTCGGGGATATTGAGATTGAACCCGGCGCGATGAATGTTGTTCCGGGAGAAACGTATTTGAAAGTGGACATCAGAAGTATTTCTAAATCGTCGAAAGCGCGGGTAGTGAGGAAGCTGAAGGATGTGATTCGTCAGCTTGAAGAAAACCGTCACCTGAGCATTCAGGCCGATCTGCTCAGCGATGAAGTGCCGGTGCGAATGAACGAAAAGGTCATTCGCTGCTTCGCGGATATCTGTGAGCGAAGGGGCATCCCCGCGCTTAAGATGCCGAGCGGGGCCGGCCACGACACGATGAACATGGCTTCCCTTTGCCCGGCGGGAATGATTTTTGTACCGTCCGTCGGCGGGATCAGCCATCATCCCGATGAATATACCGATATGAACCAACTAAAAACGGGCATTGAAGTGCTTGAGCAGGCAGTGGTTAAATGGGCCAATGTCGATACGACGGCCCTTTCCGCGGATCGGATCGGATAATGCAACATATTCACGGGAGGGTCGTCAACCACCGGGCGGTCGGCGATCGTTATCGGCAAATCACCGTCGATGTGTCTGCATTAACCGAGCCGATTCGGTCCGGCCAATTTTTTCATGTGCGCTGCGGGGATGACAAGCCTTTCCTGCTTCGCCGCCCGTTCAGCGTCTACCGTTACGAGGAGCAGCGTCGGCAACTGGATTTTCTTTATCTGATCAAAGGTGAGGGGACGCGCCGGCTCGCCGAAAAGAGGCCGGGCGACGATCTGGATCTGATTGGCCCGCTCGGCAGGGGATTCCATTTTCCCGCTAAAAAGGGCCCAATTCTGCTTGTCGGGCGCGGGGTCGGGATCGCGACGCTCAATGCGCTGGCTGAAGACGCCGCTCGAGCCGGGCGGACGGTGTTCGCACTCATCAGTGCCCGCTTGTCGGCCGACGTACTGGCGAAGGAAGAACTGCGAAAACAGGGTGCCACCGTACTGACGGTGACTGATCGCGCGGGAACCAGCGCACTCCCGCATGTGTCCGAATTACTGGCGGCATTGATCGTGCAAGAAAACATCGCCGCCATGTATACATGCGGATCCAAACGGCTGCTGCGATTGACCAAGCAACTTGCCAAGCGCCATCACCTCTATGCAGAAGCGGCCATCGAGGCCCCTATGGCATGCGGCATCGGGAATTGCTACGCCTGCGCTTATCGTGTTAACAAGAACAACGGTATAAAAACAGTCCGTGTTTGTCTGGATGGGCCGGTTTTTCCGGTCGATCAGGTGGTGCTGTCATGATGCCGGATCTATCGGTCGGAATCGGCGGCCTGTTATTGCAAAATCCGGTCATGCCGGCTTCCGGTACGTTCGGAACCGGGTTGGAAACGCTGATTGACTTCCATCGCCTCGGCGCCCTCATTCCGAAAAGTGTGACCAAGCGGCCGCGCAAGGGGAATCGCAATCCGCGTGTCTGCGAAGCCGAAAGCGGCATGATCAACTCAATTGGCATTCAAAGCAAGGGCGTCGACGACTTTGCGGCGCATGAGCTGCCTGAATTAGCGAAATATCACGTTCCGATCATCGTCAGCCTTTCCGGAGAGACGATCGACGAGTTTGCCGAGTTAGCGGCGCAATTGACGGATAACGCTGCCGTTTCTGCATTCGAGCTCAATATTTCCTGCCCGAACCTGCGCAATAACGGTGTCGCGTTCGGTATGGATAAAGAGGCGACTTATCGGCTGATTAAACGGACGCGTCGAGTCACGGGCAAACCGATCATTGCCAAACTGACACCGAATGTCACGCGTATCCAGGATATTGCCGTCGCCGCGGAGCGGGCGGGCGCCGATGCGTTGACGGTCGCCAATACTTTCCTGGCGATGGCCATCGACACCGAAACCCGCAAACCGAAGCTGGGCAATGTCATGGGCGGCTTGTCCGGGCCGGCAGTCAAACCGCTGATCGTTCGGCTCGTCTTCCAAGTCCATCGAACGACAAGACTGCCGATCATTGCCAGCGGAGGAATTGCTAGCGGACAAGACGCCGTCGAAATGATGCTGGCCGGGGCTTCCGCCGTCCAGATCGGTACCGCGAACTTTATCGAACCGGAAGCAATGCTGCGGGTGATTGACGAAATCACTGCCTACATGGTCAGCCATCACGTCGAAAGAACAGATCAGTTGATTGGGAACATCAATCTTGAAAGTGGGGAATGATCCATGCAATGGGATTGTATCGTTAAAAACGGCACACTGGTCACACCGGCAGCGACAGTCAAGGCGGATCTTTACATAAAAAATGGCAAAATCGCCGCCGTCTCCGATCAGCCGCTCGCGGGGGGAGCCGAAAGAGAAGTGGATGCCGCCGGTAAGCACGTTCTTCCCGGTTTAATCGACGTCCATGTTCACTCTCGCGATCCCGGTCCGACGTATAAGGAAGATTTTTTTACCTCGACAGCGGCGGCGGCGGCCGGCGGCATCACGACGATCTTCGATATGCCGAACACGACGCCGCCGACCCGCGATTTGGCCAGTTTCAATCGTCAGGTAGCCAATCTAACGCCGAAAGCACATGTCGACTTCGGCCTTTGGGGAATCTGCCTTGGCCCGCTGAACAATAAAGATCTCCTGGCGCTTTCTCAAGCCGGCGTCATCGGGTTTAAATATTTCTGGGGCTACGCGATCAATAAGAAAACGTTCCAGCTGACCTACAATTATCGTCCCGACATGGCAGCCGATGTCATCGCGCCGTATTCTGACGGCGAAGTCTATGAAATTTTTCAGCATGTTGCCCAAACCGGCCGCGTCATCGCCATCCACGGCGAAAACAGCAGCCTGATTCAGACGCTGACCGCGCAAGTTCGGAAAACCGGCCGAACCGGCTATGACGCTTTGCTGGAAGGCCGGCCGAATCTTGCCGAAGCAGTCACCGTACAAATGGGCCTGTCCTTTTCCCGGGCGTCCGGCGCCCGCCTCCATGTGCTGCACGTCACGACTGCCGAAGCCGTCGCCGCCATTGCTCATGCCAAAGCTCAGGGCGCACCGGTCAGCGCCGAAACGTGTCCGCATTACCTTTTTCTCTGCAATGAAGACTATCCAGAGATCGGTCCGGTGATGAAAATTTACCCGCCGATTAAATATAAAAAGGATCAACAGCAGCTCTGGCGGGGGATCAAAGAGGGGACAATCACGATGATTTCTTCCGACCACGCTCCGCATACGCCGCAAGAAAAATCCGGCGATCTCTGGTCGATTCCGGCCGGCATGCCCGGTACCGAAACGATGGCGCCGCTGATGCTGAACGCCGTCAATGAAGGGCGGATCACTCTGCCGAAACTGGCCGCGCTGATGGCAGAAAATCCGGCCCGCCGCTTCGGCATCTATCCGCAAAAAGGCTCGCTCGCCGTCGGTACCGATGCCGACCTTACCATCGTCGATATGAATCGAGAAAAAGTGATCCGCGCCGCCGATCTGCACAGTAAGAGCAAAGTCACCGCTTACGACGGTTGGCATGTCAAAGGAGTCCCCGTCGAAACAATGGTCCGCGGCGAAACCATCATGAAAGAAGGAGAGATCGTCCATGCACCGTGCGGTCGTCTTGTTCGTCCGCAATCGGCCGGTGAATGAAAATAAATTCCCAAACGTGGTTTTTACTCTCATTCGCCATCGGGAATGTGCGGAGCGATCTTCTTCTAAACGGATCTGTAAGATAAAAGAAAATGCACAAGGATCGGGAGCGCTCCCGATCCTTTTATGTATATGAGCGGTGTCAGCGGATATCCTAATTAAAAAAACTAGGATGATTTTTCATGATCGGCCTTTTTCTGGCGATTTTTTTCTTTAATGTTATTGCCTTTTTGACGAACACTCGATTGACCAAAAACGAAATTTTACATCTCTGGACGTTTACCATTGCTTTTCAAAGCTTAGTCGATCTGCTCCTTAACCATAAATATCAGGGTTATTGGTATTTCACGGAAGACGTCGATATTATTGCTCTGCCGGCACTCACCGTTTTGGTGCCTCCCGTTAATATGATGTTCGTGAATTGGTACCCTTTTAATCGGCGTTTTTTAATACAGTCGATTTATATTATTGTTTGGTCAGTCAGCCTCATTTTGTATGAACTCGTTACGCTGCTGCCGGAGCCATGGGGTTATTTCCATTACGGCTGGTGGAAAATTTATTACTCACTGCTGGAAAACCCCGTGCTGCTCGTCATTTTGGTCAGTTATTATCGCTGGGTGAAAAAAATCGCAAAGGAGTAACATTATCGTGCTGCTTATTCTCCCCACTATTGTTATGTTTATACTCATTATTCTGCTGATGCCGAAGCATCTCAGCCTAATCGAATAGTTTACTTCTTCTTTGCTGAACATCATTATTCAACTGATCACCGATGTCTATTTCCAATTTTCATATCATCAATATGGCTATTTCTCGCGGAATCAGCTGGATCTGCAATCTTGGCTGATTTTCTTCTTGATCTATCCTGCCATCAACATCATCTTCATCAATTTCTACCCGGTTAAACGAAAGGCGTTATTGAAAGCTGTTTACATTCTTGCTTTTTCAGTTTTCTCGGTTGTCTACGAATGGCTCAGCCTGAAGGCAGGTGCTTTTTATTACACGGGATGGAAACTCTGGTATTCGGCGCTGTTTTATCCGGCCCTTTTCATCATGCTGTGGCTGAATCTGAAAATCGTTCAGAAGGTTTTATCCGTGAGCCGTCTTCAATAGAGCACTTCCGATAGCTTCCGCTTTCTGCCGCCGCCGGAATGATCCACCGCTGCTGCCTGCTTATCCCGTATAAATTTCGCCGTCCGGATAGCGGATATTCGCTTTCGACCGCCGGGCGACGGAGAAGGCGAGGGTTAATGGACCGACCTTGCCGAAGAACATGACACCCATAATAACGAATTGCCCGAACACGGACAGTTGCGCGGTGGCGCCGATTGACAACCCGACGGTGCCGAATGCCGAGACCACTTCGAACAAAATCGTCAGGAAGGGCAGCTTTTCCGATAGGCAAAGCAGGAACAGCGCCAGCAAGATCACGAGGACGGAGATGGTAATGATCGAAACCGCGCGCACGATGACGTGCCGTTTAATCGTACGTTTATTTAAAACAACTTCACGCCGCCCGTGCAGGAATGTCGCCACTTGCGCAATGACAATCATGAACGTCGTTAACTTGATACCGCCGCCGGTCGATGTACTCCCGGCGCCGATAAACATCAGCAAAATGATGAATAACAGCGTTGCCTGATTCAAACCGCTCGGATTGACCGTCGTGAAACCGGCCGTGCGCGGCGAGATGCCTTGGAAGAAAGCGGCCCACACCTGATCCCCGTGGCTCAACATTCCGAGTGTCTGTGGATTGTTATGTTCGATGAGAAAAATGATAACAATCGCTGCCGCGTCGATCACGACGGTCCCGATCAGCATGATCTGCGAGTGCAATTGCAGCTGGCGAAAACGCCGCGTCGAAAGCAGATCGGCAATCACCGTGAAACCGATACCGCCGAGCGTAATCAGCAGCGCCAGTGTCAGGTTGACGATCGGATCGCCGACGTATGCCGCCATACTACCGCGAAATAGTGAAAATCCCGCTTGATTGAACCCGCTGATTGAATGAAAAATACTATAGTACAAGCCGCGGCCCCAACCGTAATCGGGAACGAATCGCAACGCAAAAAAGAAGGTACCGAATAGTTCGACGATAAAAGAAAAGGAGAGCAGCCAACTGACCAGCCGAATGACACCGCCGATCGACGGCGTGCCGAGTGCTTCCTGCATTAGTTGACGCTGGCGGATCGAGACGCGCTTGCCCATCAGAATGAAAAATAAAATGGCAAACGACATGACCCCGACGCTGCCGACCTGAATCAGGATCAACAGGATAATTTGCCCGAACAACGTAAACGTCCTGGCGATTTCAAATGGTGTTAACCCCGTAATCGTCGACGCCGACGTCGATATGAATAATGCTTCCGGCCACGAAATCGGCCGCGTCGTCGCGATCGGCAACTTCAACAAGCAAGTGCCGATCGCGATCAGGACAAATAACATGCATGACAGTAAGAACGGCGGGTTGAAGGTGATCGAATTCACATTCAGTTTTTCCAGCAATTTTTTAAGTGCCATGGGTGAAATCCTCTCGCGTAAGAAAATACAGCCATGCGATGAACGCCGATGAAATTGAACTAAAAAACCATCTCAGTGGACAATAGCGGCTTGTCCATCCGCCCCTGCCCATCCCCGGCGATCAATCGCTGTCCGCCTGTCAGACTCCTTCTTTCTCAAATCGCTCCAAATCTTCGCTTCGGCCGATCAGCAGCAGCACATCGCCTTTCTCCAGTTTCGTTTCGCCGATGTTGCGGACGATGATCTGTTTACCGCGCCGAATGGCGATCACGTTGCAGCCGTAATTGGCCCGCACGTCGATGTCGACGATCGACTGACCGATAATCCGATTGGTCACTTCAATTTCGATGATACTATAGTTTTTCGAGAGTTCAATGTAGTCGAGAATCCGATTGGCCGTGGCCAGATGAGCAATCCGGTAGCC
Source organism: uncultured Sporolactobacillus sp. (assembly GCA_900543345.1). Classification (GTDB taxonomy): domain Bacteria; phylum Bacillota; class Bacilli; order Bacillales; family Sporolactobacillaceae; genus Sporolactobacillus. The sequence goes on from UQRJ01000092.1 coordinate 6,702, forward strand.
GATCTCGACTTCCGGACGAATAATCTTATTCGCTCCGAGCTTTTTCAGAATTTTTTCGTGATAATCATTCTGCGCCTTGGCCCAGATTTCTTTAACGCCTTCTTCTTTCAGCAACAATGTCGTCAGGATGCTCGCCTGAATGTTGCGCCCGATCGTGACGATCACGTGATCGAAGTTGTGAATGCCGAGCGCGCGCAATACCTTTTCATCGGTGGAGTCGGCCTGCACCGCTTGCGTCACGACATCGGAAAAATCATTAACCTTGTCCAGATCGGTATCGATGGCCAGCACTTCGCATCCCATGTTGCTCAGTTCGCTGCAAATGCTCGCACCGAGCTGACCGAGACCGATTACTGCAAATTGTTTGTTCATTGCTTTTCCCTCGGTTAAAAAAGTCTTGTAAAACAATCATCAACTAACTTCCAAAAAGGCTCGGTGGACATCGCCTGTTTTGTCTGTCCAAACGAAAAGGTCATTAAATTGTAAACATTTTTATCATATCGTGGTTAAGCGGGAAAAACAATGATCCTAAACAACGGAGGATTCAGTAGAGAATTTCCAGTCATAAGTGATCACAAAAAGTAATCGGTGATCGAAATGAATTGATGTGTGTTTGAACAGCCGCCATTCATTATGCAGGGCGGCCCAATAGGTCGCATGCGGTGCGAGTTGTTGCACAGGACCGAGATTTTATGATGGAGGGCAAAGTTTCGGGTGATGATAACTTAAGAAATCGACTTGCCATGTTACGACGCGAACTAAATAGGTGTCGCAGAAAGATCGGGTTGCATGTTAACGACCCACAGCCATTTGGCTTGACCGTGAGCTCTTGCGGCGGCGTGCCTATCCGATCCGGACGCCCGACCGTCGGTGAATTTTCCGTTCAGCCGCTTGAAAGATTGTCGGAATTCACGAATGTCCCGATCTCTGCGGAACGCTTTGGTTGTAATAGGGGGGAAAAATATTCTATTATACGTTTTGATCTAAGACGCTGACATCTGCCGGCGCCTCAGATGGTTGCTGTCGGACGCTACTTGTGATGATCCGGCGATAGCGATCGGGCAGAAAGTTTTTAATTTATTTTTAAGAAAGGTCATATACAATCCAAAATGAGTTGGCGGTATTTTACGTCGCGCGAAATGTAAAATGAAGGAGCTTTCAACTATAAATGAAGAATATTTTAATCCGAACGGGCATTTCACCACTCGATAATTTTGATCCTGCTTACATGATCGTTCATAATTCGATTGGCGGAAATGTCGGAAATTTAGTTTATGCCTATGGCGTTTTCCGGACATTAATGACTGAGGGAACGAGAATGACACCTTCTTATTATGATGACAAACCAGGAAACATCGAAGCGATCAATGAAGGCTACGATTGTTTTGTTTTGCCTCTGGCCGATGCTTTCCGGAAGGGGTTTGTAAAGGAAATGCGGCGGCTGACATCGGTTATCCGGAAATTAAAAATACCGGTTGTAATTATCGGCGCTGGCTTACGTGCACCCTTTGAACCGCATTTGAATGAAGGATTTCCGTTTGACGACGATGTCAAAGCATTTATTTCCGCTGTATTAGAAAAATCGGCAATCATCGGCGTTCGCGGCGAAATTACTTCCGCCTACTTGTCCCGGCTCGGCTTTCGCGAAGGTGTCGATCATATGGTGATCGGATGTCCGTCCATGTATGCGTTTGGCGATCAGCTGCATATTCGTCGAACGACTATCACGCCGGAGTCAATGGTTTGTGTCAATTCATCGCCCCTTTCGCCGGATAATGTACGGGCTTTTATTACGAGAAGTATGAAACAGTTTCCTAATAACTATTTCATCCCGCAGTGGCTATCGGAAATGCGGCTGACTTATCTCGGGTTTCCGCCACTGTCCAGTCAGAAAGCAAATTATCCGGGAAAGATGTCAGATGCGCCTTATATGACTGATCGTGTCCGTTTCTTCTTAAACATACCAACATGGGTGGATTTTCTGAAGCAGGCAGATCTGACGTTTGGTTCGCGGTTACACGGGAACATTACGTCAGTCATTGCCGGTACGCCGAGTCTGCTCATCCCGAAAGACGCCCGGATGCGGGAGCTGGCCGATTATCATCATTTAACGCATATTATGGCTGATCAGCTAACCGATCGGACCAATTTGTTGGATGTTATACAACAATGCGATTTTCAAGAACCGGAAAAATACCAGAAAGAAAATTTCGATCGCTTCATCCGCTTTCTAGATCTGAATCGCCTGGATCATATTTATAAACGAGACAACCCTCCGCAAAGTGTTCCACTTGATCGTGAAATGGCGAAGATTGAGCTGCAACCGCCGATTCGGCCAATTAGCGCCTGCGATCTAACAGAAATGGTCCGGCGTTGGGAAACGTACCATGTGCTGTTGCAGAAAACAGAAAAAAAGAACACGCGGAAAACCGCCGACTCGGTTCGGCAATATCAGAAAATGCTGCAGCGTAAAGAAAAAGAAACCGCCAAATTGCGCCGGCAGTTAAATCGAAAAAGTGTACGCTTCGTGCTGAAAATTACCAATGCCCTTAGCAAAAAAAAGTGGAACCGTTTCTCACTGCTATCGATTGTTAATCTGTTGGCTTATTGTCTGCAGGAGGTGAGTTAAAGTGTCTACCGCAGTCAAACGCGCACCATGAAAAACAGACGAACTGCGGATTTTCCGGGCGGACGGTTCTTTAATTGTTTGCGACGATTGGATCGGCTCACCGCTATGCATTGTTTTTCTGCTATACTCCTGATTCCAAAAATTGATTTTCTTCTATTATTAATAAACTGTCTCTTATACACATCTGACGCTGCCG
>UQRJ01000093.1 GCA_900543345.1 uncultured Sporolactobacillus sp.
TTCGTCGGCAGCGTCAGATGTGTATAAGAGACAGTTCCGGAAGATCATGGATCAATTCCAGTTTTAATGGATCGGCGGCAAAGATTTCCTCGGCTTTGCTGCGAGAGATTTCCGCACGCACAATCGGCAGATTCTCATCAACAATTTTTTTCATCTCTTTTTCAATTTTCGGCAAATCCTCTTGCGTCAGTGAATGATCGAGATCGACATCGTAGTAAAAACCGTTTTCAATCGCCGGTCCAATGCCCAGTTTGACCTCCGGATACAGCCGTCTCAGCGCCTGAGCCATCAGATGCGCACAACTGTGCCTGATTACGGTCAGGCCGTCACGGCTCTCCGGCGTTACAATCTCTATCGCGGCGTTTTCTTTGATCGGTCGGTTCAGATCGATTAAATGGCCGTTTACCTTTCCGACGATCGCTTTCTTCCTCAGACTGCCAGCAATCGATGCGGCAACCTGTTCCGAGGTCACGCCTTCCGGATAACTGCGAACAGACCGGTCCGGAAATGTCAGTTGAATATCCATGAATAGATCACTCCTTTTTAGCGTCGATCGATGAACTTGCGGCGGAACGGGCAATAAAAAAGCCCGCCCCTGCCTAAGGGACGAGCATTTTGTCGTGGTTCCACCCTTGTTTCCGCCCGCCCAACGGCGGACAGCTCAAGCGATTGATAACGGGATCGGGCCCGTCGGCGTATACTTTATTCCCCGTCGAAGTTCGGAGGCGGTAAGCTTTACGCGACGCCGGAAACTCGCACCCTTTCGTTTCCTCTCTGCGGGTCAGCCGCATAAAACCCATGTCCTCGTCGTCACCGGTCTATTTTCAACAATTAACGTCATTATAGGATAAGCCCGCCGGAAAATCAAGTGCCGGTCCGGCGCGAGCAACAGAAATAAATTCGTAAAAGCGGCCGCAAATCGGCGGAGAAGTTGTTCCGGCGGATCGGCGAAGTTGCCCCGAAACGGTGAAAAATCCCTGAATCCGCTGACAGCACTGCGAGTCGGCAAACAGCCGCGCTTTTATATGCCGGCAAATCATTTCAGCCTTTACCTTACTCCATCGTTCAGGCTTTGACTTTCTCCTGATTGGCCATCAGAAAGTCAAACATCATCCCGCGGCTGGCGCGGCGAGCGCCGTCGTCCAGACCGAGCTGGCGAAGTAGCTCCAACGCGACCGGAATCGTCGTTCCGGCTGCCCGCGAAGTGATGATGTTGCCCGAGACGACGACCGGATCTTCCAAGTAATCGGCATCCTGAATCACGTCGCGTACGCCAGGATTGCTCGTGACCCGCGCGCCTTTGAGAATGCCGGCACGTTCGAGCGCTATCGGCGCTGCGCAGATGGCCGTCACTTTTTTACCGCTATCGTAAAAGGTGCGAATCAATTGCTGAACCCGGGCATCGTCACGCAGCGTCTCCGCTCCCTTTGTGCCTCCCGGCAGATAAATGCCGTCGAAATCGGCCGCGCTGATCCGATCAATTGTCGTATCGGCCTTGAGCGTCATATGGCGCGACCCCTCGACCAACGTCTCGCCGAGCGAACAGAGTGTCACGCTCACATCGCCGCGGCGCAGCACATCGACGGCCGACACCGCCTCCGTTTCTTCAAATCCTTCCGCAAGCAGAACCAGTATTCTTTTCAATTCCGGAACCTCCTTTGCTTCATATTTTATCGTAGCACATGCCGGACCTGAATTTCAAAAAAAGCCGTCATCCCTTAGATTTCCAATGAATCCGCAGACGGCCGGCTGGCACCTGGATGATTGGCGAGGTCCCCCAGACCGTTCACCAAACAATTTAATTATACATGGAAAAATTTGTATCATAAAGCTGCTTTTTATCAGTTCCCGACGGACGGATGCTTCCGGGCAGAAAACAGACGCGGTCTTCAAACACTCGGTGCAGCGTCCGCATCATGCTGTGGCTGGGCCGATCGGTATAAACCACGACCTGTTTCGGAGCAAGAGCGATTAATGTCAGTATGATCGACGGCTGCGCGTCGATTCCCCATTGCTTCAGCAGCGGATAAAATGAGCGCACGGACTGAATGCTGCGAATCGGCCGATTCCGGTCGTCGTATAACCGGAACGGCTGTTCGTCGATCACCGTGATTTTTTCGCACAGCGGTTTGTAGGAGCGAATGATCCGACGCAGTTTATCGATAAATACCTGATATTCCTGCTCCAGCTTGTACTCGTCGATCGCAATCTCGACAAATCGGCGCAGCACACGCCGGTAAGCAGTCAACCTAAATCGCAGGACGGAATGAAAAGTAAATGTACCGTGCGGCCGCAGTAAACCGTCCAATGACCGAACAATTAGCGTTTTTCGATCCGGCAGCGTTTCCGTCTCCGGCAAATCATTTTTTTCACCGGCAAAAATGGCCAAAATGATGTTTAGGATCGCCAGTTTTTCCTCCGGTTCTGTGAAAAAATAATATTTTTCCATTATCTCCAGCAACCAATGCTTTTCATAAGTTTCCACAATATATCGTGTCATGATTCTGGCCAGCTCTTGAAACCGGGTATCCTCGTCCGTAATGATCGCCAGCCGGCTGTTATATAGAAATACGTCCGTCTCCTGCCTGAAAGCAGCCGGAAGCTGCCGGTAAAAGTCAACCGCCTCCCGCCTTGTTTCAAACGCAATTTCCACTCTGCTTTCCTCCCCCGTCCCAATCCTTTATTCAACTATATGGAACAGCAACGTGGAAGATGCTTTTTCGCTGCAAAAAGGAGAGGAACAGCCGCAATATCGCGGTCTACGACCGGGCAGTCGGCAACGCGAAGATTAAATCTCCCCCAAGTTGAAAAAACATATTATTTTTTTAGCACTGCCAAGAACAGTCGTGTGCTATAGTAAAGAAAGAGTATGTGAAAAATTTCCCTAGAATAATAATCGGGAGTGATCTTGATGAGTCATGTTTTGGTTATTAAAGCCCATCCGCGCAGCAAGCATTTTTCCTACAGCCTGGCATTGGCCGCTACGTTCATCACGGCTTACCGCAATGCTCGACCGGACGACACCATCACAGAACACAACATTTCAGAGGAATTCGGCTATCCGCTCAACGCAACGGCTCTGTCAATTTACAACAAAAATATCGCCGGTCAGCCGTTTTCAGAAGATGAAACGGCTTTTGCCGCGGGGCGCCGCAAATGGCTGGAGGAGTTTATGGCCGCCGACAAATATGTATTTGTCAATCCGATGTACAACCTGTTTCTGCCGGCGGAACTGAAAAGCTATTTTGACGCGGTAATGCAAGTACCGTATACCATGAAATTCACGCCGGAAGGCAAGCCGCAAGGACTGTTGAAACATAAAAAAGCGCTGCACTTGCAATCGGCCGGCGGTTTCTACCACGGCGAAGGCGGCCGACCGGACTTAAGTGCATTGGATGTGGGAGACACCTACGTGAGAATGGTCCTGCGGATGATGGGCGTCAACGATTATCAATCGTTGTTTATCGAAGGCATGGATCATGAACCGCAGCATGCCGATCACATTAAACAAGTCGCTTTTACCAAAGCAAAAGCGCTGGCCGAGACATTCTAAGTTATCCGACACCAAGAGCCCCGAAAGCCGGATTCATCGATCCGATCTTCCGGGGCTTTCCCTATCTGACAGCCGCAACGGGCAAACGCTAGCGGCGATCAGTCCCTTCCATTTTTATCGGCACCGTGAAATGACGGATCCGTTCCATCAGCCGCTTGGCTTTTACTTCCTCTATCCCGCTTTTTTGCGAGAAGACGAAATGGGCCTCCAAGCCGTCGTAATCAAAATTAGATGTATAAAGTGTCGGCAGATGCTCGGTCATTCGATATTGTAAAATGCTGCCGAGCACTTCGTCGCGAATCCACGGTGTGATCGTCTCGGCGCCGATATCGTCGAGAATCAGTACCGGCGTCTTTTTCAACACGTCCAGTTTAGTCTCTACCGAATTGTCCTGAATCGCTCCCCTGATTTCGCGGAAAAAGTCGGGGCAGTAGACAATCATTGAAGCAATAAGTTTACGTTCGGCCAACCGGTTCATGATCGCCCCCATCAGATAGGTTTTCCCGACACCGAAGTCGCCGTAAAGATAAAGCCCCTTTGCCTTTTCCGGATCATTCAGGTAAGAACGGACAAAATCACCCGCCGCTTTCAATGCCGGCTGCCGTCCCGTCTCCAACTTATCGATGGTTTGAAACGTCGCCCGGAGAATATCCTTTGACACGTGATAACTGTGGATCAGTTCGCTTTGCTGCCGCTTCTGACGATATTGTCGCAAAAGCGGACAGGGCGAGAACGTCAGCTCCGGGCTGCCTTTATCGTTGATCAGATTCGGTCGATAGCCTTTCATCATGTTCGGACAGTTGGCGAGACCCGGACAGCGATCGCAGTGTTTCCACTCTTCGGCAAATTGGTAGAGCCGCGAGAGATGACGACGAAGCTGATCGCCGTCGATATCGGGATTCTGTTCGATAAAGCGGCGGATTCGCGGATTATTTTTCAACTCGTCGACGGCGCGACGACGTGCCTCTTGCATCTCTTTACGACCGGCAACATCTTTCATGATCGATTTAAACGGCTCCATCTCATCACCCTCTGCTTGCTGTGCTGGCGATCAGATATTATTCAAATAATCGTCCAGCCATTTTGCGCGTTTTTGCGCTTCCGCACTAACAGACGCGTCTGTGCGGCTCTTTTCTTTTTTCGGCGACTTTATCCACTCGGGCACAACCTCACGATGCACCGCTTCGGAACCACGGCGCCTGGATATGCCGGCTTTTTCTTTCACCGCTGTTTGCTGCTGTCGTTTACGGCGCTCATGACGGGCCAGTGCCATTGCCTGACGCACGGTTTGCACATTGGCCCGCGTCCACTCTCCGGCGACTTTCTCCACAAAAGATCGGGCCAGATTGTTGTGATTCACTCGTGCAACGTAGTCGATCAGCACATTCACCACACCGGGGTTTAGTTTCGTCGTGAACATCAGATCCTCGATCAGACGCAAGTCAGGCGGTTGGGGCCGGCTGCCGTTGCCCAATTGTTCAAGTAGCTGATAGGGGGAATTGGTTTCATACCAAGCGATCAGCCGTTCCTCATCGGTCTCGGGCGTCTTTGCGTCCATTTCCCGTTGGGCGGCCGGCTGCGTCCGGTCGCTGAGTGCGGGCAACTCATCCTTCCCGTGTTCAAGGCGATAGAAGTCGCGGACAGCTTTGCGCAGCCGGTCAATATCGACTTCGTCGGCATGCAAAGACGCCGATTCGACTGCGCGGCTCATATCGAACGGATCGACCTGATAGACAAAAGCCAATTTTTCGATGGCGGTGCGGACTTCGTCCGTCAACGCTTCCGGAGAAACAATCGCGTCGGAGAGAAAGCTCTGCAGTGCCTTGAAATCGAACGAACGACCAAGATGAGGCCCATGAGACCGCCCTCGCTCTTCCCACTCGGATGAAGCGGGCGCCAGTTTGCTGACTTCGTCTCGTTCGCCCGACGGAATCGATTCGAACACATCTTCAAAATGAGCGGAAAGATCATCGAAATGTCCGGCCGGCTCCCGCGTACTCCGGTACATGCGGCTAAGTCGGGTAAATTCCTTCGGCCCAATCTGGTGGTACAGAAAGGGGGCAAGTAGATCGTCATGGAAAAAGCGATCCGGCATCATCGGTGGAATCAGTCGATAGATAAAAAAACCGGGGTCCGACTGTTTTTGTTTTAACGTCACCAGCAGTCCGACGGCTTCCAGTTTCTTTCGAGCCGCAAGAATCCGATCCAAGGACAGGTTCAAGATGCCCATTAGATGGTGATGCGAGGCTGCTGCTCCGCTATTTTCCGGACTGGATTCCTGCCAGAATGTAAAATAAAGACCGGCCGCCTCAATGCCGACAAGCGGCTGGTACAATGTCGTTACCAGTTTCTGATCGTAATAATAAAGCATGCCCTCCGAACGTACGACATAACGATCGCCCGGGAGGACTTCCCTCCATGACTGGATCATGGCGGTCCCTCTCCTTCCCGCGATTGCGGTTTCTGTCTCTATTTCATGTCATCTTTCGTCGATTGTTTGCCTTTTTTTTCTTTTTCAAGCTGATCTTTGAGTTCTTGTATTTCGCGGGCGAACACATTGATGTCCTTAAACTGCCGATAGACGGAGGCAAAGCGGACATAAGCCACCTCATCCACCTTGGCCAGTTCATTCATCACCAGTTCGCCGATTTCGTGACTATTGACTTCCGATCGTCCCTCGTCACGCAATGTTTTTTCAACTTTCGCGGCAATTCGCTGCAGCCTCTCCAGCGGCACCGGACGTTTTTCGCAGGCTTTAATCAGGCCGCGCAGAATTTTGTCACTATTAAACGCTTCGCGAGTATCCCCTTTTTTCACGACGACTAGGGGGATTTCCTCAACTTTCTCAAAAGTTGTGAACCGATAGTGACAGAATTCACATTCACGTCGTCTGCGGATAGCCCGGCCGTTGTTTACGGGGCGAGAATCAAGTACCCTTGTCCCATCTTTTTTGCAACTCGGACAGCGCATACGATCCCCCTCCATCGTTAATTTTACTTCTATTTTATCGTAATGGAGGATAGATTAAAAGTAAGCCGGGACAAGCAAACGCATTAACCGAGCAATCGCCATTTTTTCATCAGCGCAACAACTTGTGCCTCGGTCTCGGCAATGGTCCCATTATTATCAACGACCGCATCGGCTCGCTTTTTTTTCTCATCAAGCGGCATCTGGGCGTCGATGCGGGACAATGCTTCCGCCCGTGATAAATGATTTCGCTTCATCAAGCGGCTAATTTGCGTTTCTTTAGTGGTCGCAACCACAATGGTCCGATCCATCTGCCGATCGAGCCCGCCTTCAAATAACAAGGGGATATCGAAAAAAATAACCGGCGTTCCTTCACGCTCAGATCGCTGTGCTTCTGCATTCATGCGTTCACGGATTAACGGATGGAGCAGGCCGTTCAGCAATCGACGTTTCTCGCCGTTATGAAAAACGATCTCACCCAGTGCCCGACGATCAAGCCGCCCTTCCGCGTTCAGCACACCGTCTCCGAAAGCGGCCGCGACCCGGTGCAATCCTTCTCCTTCCGGCTCCACAACGTCGCGGGCGATTTGATCCGCGTCGATCACCGCAAAACGATGACGGATCAGCCAGTCCGACACGATGCTTTTCCCAGTGGCGATACCGCCGGTCAGACCGATTTTCAGCATACGGGAACACCGCTTTTCTGACAATGGGGGCAAAAATGTGTGCCGCGTCCCCCCACTTTTATCTTCTCGATCGGTGTGCCGCAGACCGGACACGGCTCGCCTTTTCTGCCATAGACACACAGCCTTTGCTGAAAGAGACCCATTTGTCCCTGGCTGTTGACGAAGGTCCGGACGCTGGTTCCGCCTAGTCGAACCGCTTCGCCAAGCGTTTCAAGAATGGCACGATGCAGCGCAGCCACTTCGGCCACGCTCAACTGGTCTGCCGGAGTAAGCGGATGAATCCGCGCCCGAAACAATGATTCATCAGTGTAAATATTGCCCAGCCCGGCAACGATCGCCTGATCGAGCAGGACGGGCTTGATCGCCCGCTTCGTCCGGGCGCATTTCTCCGCCAGCGTCGCCACTGTAAATGATGGTGAAAAGGGTTCGGGCCCAAGTTTGTTCAGCGGCGGACGATCCCATTCGCTTCCCTTATTGAAAAGATGCATAGTGCCGAATTTACGGACATCGCGATAGCGTAGCGACGTATGATCGGTCATGTGAAAAATCACATGTGTATAACGGTCGACAAGCACTCCCTCCGGATCGAGCCGATAGCGTCCTTCCATCCGCAGATGGGAAACCAATACAAAGCGATCCAGTTCAAACAGTAAAAACTTCCCTCTGCGCCCCACATGACGCACCGTTTCCCCTTGCAGCAGCATCGCAAAAAGCCGGGGATCCGCCGGACGGTGAATGATTTTCGGCCAGCGAATTTCGACATGGTCGATCGTTTTACCGATCACCAGTTCATTCAGTGTGCGTTTAACGGTCTCCACTTCCGGCAATTCAGGCACGTTTTTTCTTCCTCTTTCCCCTCATCTGTCGATGCACATTCATTTTTTCTCCGGAATCGTTTATTTTGCGTCATACCAGGTCGGCCCGTAGGCGCATTCCACACGCAGCGGCACGTTTAGCCGGATGGCGTGCTCCATGACATCCGGAACGATCTGTTTCATTTTCGTAATTTCTTCCGGCGGCACCTCAAAAATCAGTTCGTCGTGTACCTGAAGCAACATTCTTGATTTCAGTTTTTCTTTTTGCAGCCGCCGATCCATCTGGATCATTGCCAGTTTGATAACGTCGGCGGCGCTGCCCTGAATCGGCGTGTTCATTGCCGTTCGTTCGGCAAAGCTGCGCCGGTTGAAATTACGGCTGTTAATATCGGGCAAATAACGCCGGCGATTCAATAGTGTCGTCACGAAACCGTCGTGTTTTGCTTTTTGGACAATCTCTTTCATGTATCGACGAACACCGGGATAGCTCTGTAGATACTTTTCAATAAAACGGCCGGCTTCCTTGCGGGTAATGCCGATATTCTGCGACAATCCGTAGTCGCTGATGCCATAAATAATACCGAAATTAACCGCCTTGGCGTGACGGCGCATTAACGGCGTAACCTCATCTTTCGGCACACCGAACACATCCATCGCCGTCTTCGTATGAATATCCATCCCGTCGATAAATGCCTGCTTCAAATTCGTGTCGTCCGAGATGTGCGCCAGCACACGCAGTTCAATCTGCGAATAGTCGGCGGAAAATATCTGCCAATCAGTTGTGGACGGCAGAAAAGCCTGGCGTATTTTTCGGCCTTCTTCCAGCCGAATCGGTATATTTTGTAAATTGGGATCGGTGGAGCTGAGCCGTCCGGTCTGCGTCAACGCTTGATTGAAACAGGTGTGGATTTTCCCTGTCTTCGGATTAATGACCTTCAACAGGCCTTTGATATATGTAGATTTCAGTTTCCCCAGTTGCCGGTAATCAAGAATCCGATCAATGATCTCATGACGTCCGCGTAATTTTTCGAGCACATCGGCCGCCGTCGAGTAGCCGGTCTTTGTCTTCTTGATGGCGGGCAGTTGCAGCTTGTCAAACAACACTTCGCCCAATTGTTTCGTTGAGTTAATATTAAAAACCACACCGGCCATTTGATAGATGTCCCTTTCAATGACGGCCAACGTCCGATCGAGTTCCTCACCCATCGCTTTCAACGTATCTGCACTCGTTCGAACGCCGGTAAATTCCATCTTCGCCAGCACACCGGACAGCGGCATTTCTAAATCAAACAGCAACTCCTTCTGTCGGTTTTCTTCGAGTTTTTTCAGCAGCCTGGGCTCTGTCTCTTATACACATCTCCGAGCCCACGAGACCCTAAGACATCTCG
>UQRJ01000094.1 GCA_900543345.1 uncultured Sporolactobacillus sp.
TCCGTACGTACGGTGGTAGGAGAGGACGGAGAAATTATCTCCTCCTACTCGATTGCCTATTTTGCACGCCGTTCACATTTCAAACAATTTCCATAAAAATTTCAGGCATCGGGGTTGAATTTTCGTCAACGATGGGGTATTTTATTAGTAAAGAAATGTTTCCTCAGAGAAAGTTAGCTTGAGAGAGGAAAATGAAATAAACTTTGAAATGAAGACATTGGAAAGGGGAGTATCGTCGATGGCCTCTATTCCGCGAAAAATTATCACCGCCTTTTTGGAAGCTGTTGCCTTTGCTTTAGCGATACTGGCTACTGTATTTGTGACCGGATGGTTGACAGGTCGTACTTTTACCAGTTATGTCGGTCTAGGGTCGCTGGCGTTTATTTATTTTTTCATCGTCCGCTTGTTTGTTTTAACCGTTCGCCGATCGGCAGTCTGATGGGTAATCGAATGCCGGCGGGAACGGGTTTATTTTTGCAAATAATTATTTGAATATTCTGCTAAATTTTACGACCTGAATCGTCTCGAAGGCGGGTGAGCAGAATCAGGAACAGCCAATAGGCCGACAAGATGAACCACCCAAAGAGGATTGCCATCACCAGCGAGAAAAAGGTGGGCCGGAGAATCGCGGCAAAGAGAAGCTGCGGCCTGAATACATCCCATGAGTTCAGACGAAGAAAGCGGCCGATGTACATGGCATAGCCGCTGAGCAGGAAAACGGGCATCAGCAAAAGCGCAGCTCGCTGCGATTCGAATCGACGCGTTAATGCACGGTGAACGATATAGAGCGAAAACATACCGGAGGCGATGCCGACCAATACGCCGATTCCCATCTGAATTAATCCGATCCAGACGGACAATTGCCGCGAATAAACGGCAGGAAGATAAGGACTGACGGAATAAAAAGAGACGTTCTGCAAATGAATGAAGTCGGTCAGCATATAGGGCGCATTCGGGAAAAAAATGAGCCACAGAAAGACAAATAAAATGGCGGCGGCACTCCGACGCCGAAGCGCGCTTTCGAATCGATTTGCCAACCACAGCGGGATCAGAGCAAGGAAATCATTCCAGAGCAGGACTAAGTGCAGTAGATTTCGATTGAGTGCAAAAGCAAGGAGACTCAGTAAACTATACGATACGGCAAACATCGCAACCGACGTTTGATCACTTGATTTTTTTCCCCAGCGCATCGGCGATTCTCTCCATTCGATTTCGGTAAGTTTTTGCCATTTCAGTGTAGCACATCTTGGCCGCGTCTCGTGGGCGTAGGGTTGCTTTGACAAGCTGTCCAAATAGCATTAAGGTTAAAAAGTCGTCATTGGTTCACGATTTTGTAACGAAATGCAGGGGGAATCACTGTGCCTTTTTCTCAAGTTATTGGAAACCGATCGGCAGGCCATTTGGTCAGTCTGTCGATTGCTTGCGGCGCGCCGGATCCGCTTGCTTTTTTTCAAGCGGGGACGGCCGGGCACCGCTTTTTCTGGCGGTCTCCGTCCGGCACAACGATCGTGGGACTGGGCGCCGTCTATACCATTCGTATGAATGCCGGAGCGCAACGATTCAAACGGATCGCCCGAAGTTGGCAAAAACTAATGGAAACGGCGGTCTGTCAAGGACCGGGGCCGATTCTGTTCGGCGGTTTTTCCTTTTGGGACGACGTTGCTCCTAAGTATTGGGGCTCGTTTGGATCCGGATGCTTTTATCTTCCACTGTTTATGTTAACGATTTCAGCTGGAGAAAGTGTCCTGACGGTGAACCTGGCCTGTCCCGCTTCCGAGCCGCGTGCCGTATCTTTGCGGCGAGCAAAAGAGGCAGCCGGGCGCTTGCTGGAGAAGGTGGCCGGGAGACGGCATCGGGATGTGGCCGATTATCCATTATCTTCGGCCGACCGTCAGCCGAACGAGTGGAAGGGACGGGTTCGTCAGGCGGTGTCCGCGATCCGTTCCGGTGTCATGGAAAAAGTGGTCTTAACGCGTACCCGTGAGTTGAACTTTGCCCGGCATCCCGATCCGTCGGCAGTGCTTGATCGGCTGCTTGATCGACAGCCCGGCAGTTTTATTTTTTGTCTGGAAAGCGGCCGGGATTATTTTATCGGTGCCTCACCGGAACGTTTGCTTTATAAGCAGGGTGAACAGATCCGTTCTGCCTGCGTAGCCGGTTCGATTCGCCGCGGTTCCGGGGACGACGAAGACCGCCGGTTAGGTCGCAAGCTACTCGAAGACGAAAAAAATGGCCGCGAACATCGCTATGTCGTTGAAATGGTGCAAGCGATCTTGCGGCCGCTGTGCGTTTCTTTGGAAATACCCGAACAACCGAGACTGCTCAAGAGCCGGAACATTCAGCACCTCTATACGCCTGTCCTTGCTCGATGCGCAGCGGACCTGTCACTCTTTGAGTTGGTGGAACGGCTTCATCCGACACCGGCGCTCGGCGGGTTCCCGAGAAAGCCGGCGCTGGAGTGGTTGAAACAGCACGAAAAAGTAGAACGTGGGCTGTACGGAGGACCGATTGGTTGGTGCGATGCCCGCGGCAACGGGGAATTTGCCGTTGGTATCCGTTCGGCTCTGATCAGAGACCGCCTTGCTGTTTTGTATGCCGGCTGTGGAATCATCGATCATTCGGAAGCAGACAAGGAATTTTACGAAACAGCATTGAAATTTACGCCGATGCTTGATGGCTTGGGACTGGGGGCGGCGAATCTTGGAACATGCTGAAGCTTTGACGGTCTATTTGACGGCCGTCATTGACGAACTGGTCGGTCGCGGGGTTCGCGAAGTGGTCGTCAGTCCCGGCTCGCGTTCCACGCCATTGGCCCTGATACTGGCCGATCGGAACGATGTTCGGCTTTACCTCGATATTGATGAGCGTTCGGCCGGTTTTCTGGCCCTTGGGCTGGCGAAAGCCGGTCGCCGGCCGGTTGGCCTGCTGTGCACCTCCGGGACGGCGGCGGCCAACTATTATCCGGCGATTGTCGAAGCTTTCTTTGCCCGGGTGCCGCTGATTGTCCTCACTGCCGATCGGCCGCATGAGCTTCAGGATACCGGCGCACCGCAAACCATCCGGCAATCCCGTATGTATGGCCGTCATGTCAAGGCTTTTAGCGAAATCGAGATACCTGAAGAGGGCGGTGATTTACTGCGTTATACGCAAGCATCCGTTGCCCGGACCGTTGAAGCGGCGATCCGGCGGCCTCGCGGCCCCGTGCATTTGAATTTTCCTTTCCGAGAGCCGCTTGTGCCCGCGAAGCCGAGCGGCCGGCCAGCGAGTGCGCAGTTTTCCATTCACGAGGGCATATCACGTTTGTCCGACTGCGAATTGGAGCGAATCGCCGCGACGTGCCGCCGTACGCGCTGCGGAATCATTATTTGCGGCGAAACAGAGAGCAATGACTTTTATGAAGCGCTTGTCACCCTGTCCAGACGGCTTGGATACCCGATCTTGGCCGATCCGCTTGCACAGCTGCGACGGGGCCAGGCCGAGCGGCGGACATTGATCGACGGATACGATCTGTTTCTACGCGATCCGCGGACGGCCCGCCTGCTTCGTCCCGATTTGATGCTTCGTTTCGGCGCTTTTCCGGTTTCCAAGGCACTGCATCTCTGGACAAAAGTGCAGCATGTCCCGCAGCTTGTCGTCGACGGCGGGTTTGGATGGATTGATCCGGAAGCCTCGGCCACAGAGATGATCTACTGCGACGAACGGGACTTTTGTGTTCGACTGGCGGCACTCGTTCCCCATGAAGCCGACGGGGCGTGGATCCGGCGCTGGCGGCGGGCCAACGATATCGTCACAGCTGTTGTGGACGGTGTGCCTGATGAGGCGCAGTTCGGCGAAGCACAGGCCTTTGCCGAACTGATGCACGGCATACCGACGGACGCCACGCTTTTTGTCGGCAATAGCATGCCGATTCGGGAAGTGGATACTTTTTTAACTATCGGTCCGGAGAAACTGCGAATCTTTGCCAATCGCGGCGCAAGCGGCATCGACGGTGTCGTTTCGACGGCCGTGGGCGTTGCCCTGCGCCGGCCGGGAACTGTGCTGGTCATCGGCGACTTGAGCTTTTTTCACGATATGAACGGACTGCTTGCTGCTAAATTACACCATGCCGAGCTAACAATCGTCCTGATCAATAACAATGGGGGCGGCATTTTCTCTTTTCTGCCGCAGGCTGCCGATCCGGAGCATTTTGAGACACTGTTCGGAACACCGCACGGGCTGGATTTTTCCCATGTCGCCCGACTTTACGGCGCCGACTACCGAAAGGCTGAGGCACCGGGCGAATTAACCACCCGGCTGCGCCGGGCAAGCAAGCTGCCCGGCTTGAAAATCATTGAAGTCAGAACGAAACGGCCGGCCGATGCGGCGGATCGGAAGCGGCTGATTCGTTCGGCACAGACTGCATTGGCTCGATGGTTTGAGGGGGGGAGACAATGAACTGCCGGATACGTGGAGTTAACTATCATGTCGAAATGGCCGGTACAGGCGAACCGCTGCTTCTGCTCCACGGCTTTACGGGAAGTACCGCTACCTGGCGGCCGGCAGTCGCTGGACTGGCCGATCGCTTCCGAGTGATGATGATCGACGAACTTGGCCACGGTCAAACGGATTGTCCGCCGAATCCGGCGCGCTATACAATGGAGGAAGCGGCGGCCGATCTCGCGGCGATTCTTGACGCATATGGGTTCACGCGCGCGCATGTGCTCGGCTATTCGATGGGTGGCCGGTTGGCACTCGGTTTTGCCTGCCTTTATCCGCGACGGGTCGGCACGCTGATACTCGAGAGTGCCTCGCCCGGCTTACGGACGGCGGCGGAACGCATGCAGCGCCGGACACACGACAATCGATTGGCAAAGCGGGTTCTGAAAGAAGGCATTCCCGCTTTTGTCGACCGATGGGAGGCGATTCCGCTATTTATGACGCAGCGCCGCTTGCCGCAGTCAATGCGACAAGCGGTGCGGGCAGAACGACTGGGCCAGTGCGCCGCAGGTCTGGCAGGCAGTCTACGGGGCATGGGAACCGGCATGCAGCCTTCGTGGTGGGACCGTCTCACAGCGCTTCGCATGCCGGTCCTGCTGATTAGCGGCGAGCGGGATGAAAAGTTTTGCCGAATTGCTGCCGAGATGGACGATCGGCTTGCCCACGCTCGCCGGTCCATCATCCCCGACGCCGGTCACAATACGCATATTGAAAAAGCGGATGCCTTTGTGCAGACCGTCCGTCCGTTTCTTATCGACCACTTACTCGATCCGGGCCACGCGGAGGCGAACCGTTGATGCGCCTGACGTCTATCGTTCTTCGTTTGATCGAGGAACCGCTGAACGAACCGTTTGTCACCCATCTTAAAACAGTTAAAAACCGCCGGGCCATCATCGTCGAAGCCCGTGACGGCGAAGGGACGGTCGGTTACGGCGAATGCGATCCCTTCTCCAGCCCATGGTATACGGAAGAGACGATTGAAACGAATCGCCACATGCTAAAAGAGTTCCTTATTCCGCCGCTGCTCGGCCGCACGATGGCTGATCCGTCGGCAGTAGGGCGGATTTGGTCGGGCATTCGAGGTAACCGAATGGCTAAATCCGGACTCTCTCAGGCGATCTGGGATCTGTGGGCCAAACGAAAAGGTGTCTATCTTGGCCATCTTTTCGGCGGGGAAAAACAAATGGTTACCGCCGGCGCGGTCATCGCCACTGAAAGTGCCGAGCGGGCGGTTAAGCAGATTGAGCGCCTGCTGGAGGCCGGTTACCGGAGCTTTAAGGTGAAAATTTCGCGCCGGAATGACCGCCGCTTACTGAAAGCGATCCGTTCGCATTTTCCGCAACTGGATCTGTCCGCGGATGCCAACGCCGCTTATTCTCCGGACGATCTGGATCGTCTGAAGAAGCTCGATGAGTTTCGCCTGCGATTGATTGAGCAACCGCTTGCGCCCGGCGATCTTCTCGATCACGCGTATCTTCAGCAAAAGCTGAGTACGCCGATCTGTTTGGACGAGAGTATCCGCGGCTGGCAATCAGTCAGAGCGGCCGCAGCGCTTGGCAGTTGTCAAGCAGTCAATGTGAAAATGGCGCGGGTCGGCGGATGGACGGAAGCGGCGCGGATTCAGCAATGGTGCAAAATAGAAGGCATTCCGATCCGCTGCGGAGGAATGGTTGAATTCGGTGTGGCTAAAGCTCACAATATTGCACTGAGTACATTGGCCGGCTTTACGCTGCCGGGCGATCTCTATGGATCGTCTCATTACTGGGCGCAAGATATTGTCTGCCCGGAGATTCGCGTAAACGGCGGATCGATCCGCGTGCCGAGCAATCCGGGTATCGGCTTTGCCGTTGACCGGCAGGCCTTGGAAGCGTTGACCCTGCACCGCCTGAACTTTCGCTGACGGTTCCGTTTCTTTTCCATCCGGCACCGCTTCGGTGTACAATAAAATTAAGCAGAAAGGCCGGATATTGCAGCGATCAATCCGCCGGCCGGCCTTTTCCGGAAAGCCGTTGTGCCGTCATGAAATGGGAGGGCGTTTAATGGACCAAACCGATCGGATGAGAAAAATCCTCGGCAACATGAATACGGAAGAGCGGAAGAGTCTGATGGAGAGTACGCCTGAAGAAATTGCTGACAAATGGGAAAAAATGTATAAGATACCGATCAAACAGAGCAGATTCTTTCTAAATGATCTTTTTTTTCATCGCTCGTGGCAAAATAAAGACGACCATTGATTTGCTGAATAAGAAAAATGGCGAACGTTGCCGATGGAGTGATCGGACGCTAAAATAAAACGTTCGTTATTTTTTAGCTTATAAAGTGAACAAAAATAAAATTATGTAAACAATAACAAGCCGACAGAAAGAAAAGCAGTTAAGCCGGGCAATGTGATAAGATATGGAGAGAGACTTGAAGGAAGCGGGGAAAAGCGAATGGAATTACGGACGATTCTTTTTGATTTCGACGGTACGTTGGCTAACACACTGCCGCTGGTCGTACATGCGCTGCATGAAATTTTTCGGAAATTTGACGGACGGGAGCTGGACAAGCGGCAAATTATCGATATGTTCGGCCCTGCGGATCAAAAGATAATTGAAAAAAATTTTCATCATCGTGATAAAGTCGCTGCAGCCGTCGAACTGTATTTCCACCTTTATGAAACGGAACATAACGCATACATTCAAGACGATCCGGCGATTAACCGTATGCTGAAAATATTAAAAGAGCAGGGACGGCGAGTCGGCGTCATCACGGGTAAAAGTCGGCGGGCTTATCTGATTTCGGAGCAGGCTCTCGGCTTTGCGGGGCAATTTGAGAGTGTGATTACCGGCGACGACGTCAAGCGTCCGAAGCCGGATCCGTCCGGCATTTTGAAAATGATGGATCAATTCGGCGCAGACGCGGCAACCACCATTTATATTGGCGATAGTAACAGCGATATTTTGGCCGGCAAAGCGGCGGGAATCCATACGGCCGCCGTTCAATGGTTGCCGGTCACCCAATCGTCGACGTATCCGGCGGGACCGGAATTTTTCTGGACAAATGTCGATCAGTTTCTTGCCTTTCTGCGCCAGCAAGACAAATAAACCGCGGAAATCGTTGGTGACAGGGATGCGTCGTGTTATAATAAAGGCACAGTGAACATAAGTTCGCATTTTATATTAGAATTAGAAAAAGGGGAGGCTGGACTCGTGAAAGTCAGACGATCGATGGCCGAACTGCTCGATGAACTGAAAAGGGATCCGAATGTCGTTGACTGGCATACAGTACCCGCCAGAAAAGAACATATGTTGCCTTTTCCGGAGAAGCTGGATTGGCGGCTGCGGCACGTGCTTGTCGAACGAGGAATCAAGTCGCTCTATGTGCATCAGGCCGACGCCTTCCGGGCGGCGCTTGCCGGAGACGATCTCGTGATCGTCACGCCGACGGCCTCCGGGAAAACGTTGTGTTATAATCTGCCTGTTCTCCAACGCATCTTGCATGAGCCGACGAGCCGCGCGTTGTATTTTTTCCCGACGAAGGCACTGGCTCAGGATCAGATGCATGAGATGGAACGGTTAATTAACGAAATCGGCGAGCCGATTCGCAGCTATACATACGACGGAGATACGGCGGGCGGTATTCGTCAGAAAATCCGCCGGGCCGGCCAGATCGTCATGACCAATCCGGATATGCTGCATACGTCGATTTTGCCGCATCATACGAAATGGGTGTCGCTGTTTGAAAATCTGAAATTCATTATTATTGACGAACTGCATATATATCGTGGTGTATTCGGCAGCCACGTGGCCAATGTGATCCGTCGTCTGAAACGAATTTGCGCCTTTTACGGCAGCCGGCCGCAGTTTATCTGTACGTCGGCAACGATCGGCAATCCGCGCGGACATGCGGAAGCACTGACCGGACGCAAGATGACGTTAATCGATCAAAATGGGGCACCGAGTGCCGGCAAGCATTTCCTGTTTTATAATCCGCCGGTGATAAATACGCAGCTAAATGTACGCGAGGACGAAATGATTGCTGTCCATAAACTGGCCGAGCGTTTTATTGCCAATGGCATTCAGACGATTGTCTTTGCCCGCAGCAAGTTGAAGGTAGAATTGTTGGCCAGCCATCTACGAAGCATGAACAGCGGACGCGAGAAGCACGCCGAAATCTGTGCCTATCGGGGAGGGTATCTACCGCTTGAGCGACGGCGGATCGAAAAAGGACTGCGCACCGGTCGAATCATGGGTGTTGTCAGTACGAACGCGCTCGAGCTTGGGATTGATATCGGTCAGTTGCGGGTGTGCATCATGGCCGGTTACCCGGGCAACATGGCCAGTGTCTGGCAGCAGGCGGGCCGTGCCGGGCGACGTAGCGGCGATGCCCTTGTTATCATGGTGGCTACTTCCAATCCGCTTGATCAATATATGGCCGCACATCCGGACTATTTTTTTTCACGCAAACCGGAGGAAGTGCGGATCAACCCCGATAACCTGATGATCCTGGTTGATCACGTCAAGTGTTCGGCGTATGAGCTTCCGTTTCACAAAGGCGAACCGTTCGGCGGAGCGCCGGCGGACGATCTGTGCGAATTTTTGGCGGGCGAGGACATGCTGCATTATCAAGCGGGAAAATGGTACTGGATGAACGATGCGTTCCCAGCGAATGAAATCAGCCTCCGTTCAGCCGTACAGGATTCGTTTGCGATCGTCGACATTACCGATCGCGGCCATGCAAAAGTGATCGGCGAAATGGACCGGTTCGGAGCGATGACGATGCTCTATGAGGACGCTATCTACATTCATCAAGGCGTCCAATACCATGTGGACGAGCTCGATCCTGTCTCTTATACACATCTGACGCTGCCGACG
>UQRJ01000095.1 GCA_900543345.1 uncultured Sporolactobacillus sp.
AAGGCTATTCGTCGGCAGCGTCAGATGTGTATAAGAGACAGGGTGAAGATCAACGGTGCGGTTGTCGGCTATCTTCGGTTTGCGACGCCGGCATCGACGTCGGCGGCGACTGTGAAAAAAACAATTGGCGCCACTTTAGCGACGGACGGTGAGCTTTATGTCTCATCGATGGCGGAAAATGCCGTCACGACCAGCCTAAAAAAAGTACGAGTCAGTAAGATCTTTTCCAATGCGCTGAATCCGTATCAGGTGGCGGTCAACGGCGTCGTCGTCGGGTATTTACGCTGACGATCATTTGCCGAAAGCTGGAGGACAGAATGAGCAAAAAAGCCGATAGCGATTTGACCCCCCGATTTTAGACACGCAATCGGGGTTTTATTTCGCTCGTATTTTAACAGATTTTTAGGGACTTGTCTTGCTCACCTCCTATAGACTGACGGCGTATGCCTGAACTTCACGATGTCGAAACTGTTGATAAAACTCTTGCGGTGAACGATAGTTTAAGCTGCCATGGTAGCGACGCTGATTATAAAACGTGACATACCGGTCAATCCAGTAATAAGCCTCTTCAAAAAATTCAAAGTCGTGCATCTGGAAACATTCCCGTTCCAAAACGCTATGGAAAGACTCGATGTGAGCGTTATAATTCGGCGATTTGTTCGGAATCCGCTCGTGATCCAGCTGAGCTTGAGCACAAAAGGTTTCAAATCGATCACTGACAAACTGCGGTCCATTATCCGACCGGATGATCAACCGCACCGATTCCTGATTCGATGCCGGGAGGACCTGACGCTGACGGAGCGCCTGCTGAAGCATCGCCGTGATGTCCGCGGCCTGACAGTGGCTTCCTCGATAATACCCCACAATGCTCCGGTCAAAAACGTCAATGGCACTGGCCACGAAGAAGAATCGACCGCTGTCCGCAATGGTCCCGTATTTGATATCGACTTCCCAGAACTGGTTAGAACCGGTGATGCGATGCTGTTTAGCCAGCTTGCGTGGATGTCGGGTTCGCTTTTTCCGCTGCGGTAACAGAATATTCAACTCATGGCATAACCGGTAAACCTTTTTAGGGTTGATCACCAGCCTCTTTTCCACCCGCAAATAGTTTGTCAGCTTTTGATAGCCATAGACCGTTTCTTCGCCTTCAATAGCCTCCATCAGGAAGGCTTTGATTTGCTCATCTGTGATCCTCTCTCCCGATTGATTCCGGGAATAACCAGGAATCGGGCGACCCAGTCGTCTCGCTGTGGAACGTTCAGCGCTAGGCCGTCGATGATAGTAGTATAGCGAACGGGGCACCGCCATGGCCTGCATGGTCTGCTTGATAGAGAACCCCTCGTTAATCCAATGCTGTCCTTCTTCCAACAGATCATTCACGGGGTATCGTTTTTTTTTAATAAGCGCTTGAGAATGGCATTCTCCAGTTCTTTTTGACCTAAAAGAGCTAAGGCTTTGTCTAACTGCTCCTGAAGGGCTTGAACCGACGGCTGATCTGGCAGGGTCGGGGATTCCTCTGACTCCATCGCCTCCCGGATCTCTCCTTCATATTCCCGTATCCACTTTCTCAACGTCTTGCTGGAAATTCCCGCCTTCCGAGCAATTGAGGCCTGCCGCCCCGTCTCCAACGCCATTCGCACATACTTTTTCTTGACCTCCTCAATCACGTCAATCTTTCTTCCGGGCATTTCTCTCCGCCTCCTCTTGGATCGATGACTAGTTTCAGTTTACCTTGCCTACTGATCTCGTGTCCAAAAGAATAAGGGGGCCTAAAAGAGTTTCGGCAGAATGGGACCGACTTTGATCGGATTAGGCTCAACTTAGCAAGCTATAGGTCCAACTCCGTCAAATAGGACCAACTGAGTAGATGTGCTTCCCGCGCTGCTATAGTCGCGGGTGAGCGCTGTTCCGTCACTATCACGGCATTACAGCTGATCTAATGGTGCGGCAAATCGGTGCGATCAGGAAAAAAAGCCAACCGGATTACGCATGAGGCGGTTGGCTTTTTGAACGGTTAATTAGTAAATTTCTCGCCAGGTCGGCGAGCTCACTTTCACTTGATTTTAAAATACAGGTGATAGTGACGACGATTAATTTCGGCTAAGGGTACAAAATCAATTGTTTTGTCTTGATACAGAAAATGATTTGTGCCGGGAATTCGGCTGAATTTTTCTGATAAATTGTCCGGATTCAGCGGCAATTCGAGAAATGTTTCTTGGTTGGCAAGTGCCGCGAGAATATAGGGCCCGTAAGCCAGAGCGGCAATGTGAGGCCGGTCGGGTGTCGCTTCCAGCCGCAGTGTCGGCGTCAATTGAACGGTTACCGTGTCGCCTGCCGCCCATTGTTTGTGAATGGTCAGATAATCTTTTTCGATCGAAACGTGAACAGGTTTTCCATTGATGAAAACGGCTGCCAATCCGGTATGCCAATAAGGCCGGCGTACTTTTAGGAAAGATTTGCTCAGTTGTTGAATGTGCAAATCGATCCTGCCGCTGAATGGGTTAGCAACGGACTGATTGAGATGAATGCCTGCTTTTTTATCATTCAGTTGTGACGGGACGAACAGATTGACATAAAGGGTGTCCGCGTCACTGAAATACAATGCTTCGGGATATTTAAAATGGTTTTCCAGTCCGGTACCGTGGCAGCAGGAGTTTTCCTCGTCAAATGATTTTTGTCCGCCCGGACGTGTCGGCATGAAATAGGTGCTGGCCCCCAGGCACTCGTGATCAGTCGTTGAGAGAATGTGATTGAACATTGCCCGTTCATAGAAATCCATATAGCCGACGTTATTATTAAAAAGATAAAGCTGCTTCGTTAATTTAAGCATGTTGTACGACGCACAGGTTTCCGCGGTATTATCGGACAAATAGCTGCCGATTTTATACGGCTGCCTGAACATTTCGCCTTCGCCGGTGCCGCCGATCGTATAGATATGCGCGCCGACCACCGATTGCCAAAAGAAGGCGGCAATTTCATAATATTTTTTTTCACCGGTTTCCTGAAAGATTCTTAAGGCGCCGATCACCTGAGGGATATGCTGGTTGGCATGCAGTCCGCCCAGCGCATCGACATGTTGCCGCATCGGGAAAAAGAGATGGTCGTTGTCAAATAGTTTTGCGGCTTTAATATGCTCGGCTTTTTTAGTATAGTGATATAATTCGGCCAGCGATTCATTGATTCCGCCGAATTCGCCGGCGATATAGCTACCCCACATTTTTGTCAACTGATCGTGCGGCAGTCCGCTTAGGCGGCGGTAGACCCAATCACCGAGCTTGTCGGCAATAGTCAGTGCCAGGTCGATGCCGGCAATCCGATAGCTGTCTAATAGTCCGGCAAAGATTTTATGCAACGTATAGTACGGTGCCCAGATCTGCGGATACGGTGCAAGATGTTCCAGTAAATCAAATTGTTGTTCAGAATAAGCGCTGAGGAAGCCGGAATGATAGTTTCCGTTCGCGGCAAATGCTTGTTGGACTTTAGCCAATTCGGTAATGAGATAGTTGAGTTTTGCCGAAATCATTGTGTTTTTTGTGACGCCGTAGCATAGAGCAAGGGCGGAGAGATAGTGTCCGGTCGTATGCCCGCGCAGCAGGCTGTCGGGTGAATCCCAGCCGATCATTTTCGCGGCGCCTTTGGTGTCCAGACCGGCGGCGGTTCGGAAGTTGTAAAGCATTTGATCGTCGTCAACCGTCAGCAGGAAGGCGAGACGGCGGTCCTGTGCTTGCCGGAAAAGCGATCCCTTGCTCAGCACGACGTCGCCGGGCGGGAAGGTTTGCAGCTGAGGAACATGCGGTGCGTAGCGATTGATTTTTTCTTTCAAACGAACAACGGCACTAAATGCGTAGTCGGTATCCTTGAGCTTTCCGCGGACGGTTACTTGACCGGGTTCACTGTAGTTTCGTTCGTCTCCGCCTTCCCAAGTCACAAAATGGGAAATGACCTCGCCGTTTTTCGTGCGGACGGCTACCGCCGCTGGTAGATGGAAGGTGTGCTGGATCGTTTCTTCCAACACAATCGGAAAAATTTTCTCAACTTGAATATTATTTTTTTCCTCCAAGATAGTGATTTCGTAAACTTTTTGCACCGACACCTGTCGATAAGAAAATGTCGCGGTGACCGAGACGGTTCGATTCCCCTTACCATATTCCGGTCGATGAACTTTTCCCGTTTTGTCGATCCAGCGTTCGTCTTTCGATGCCCAAACGATCGTCGAACCGTATTTTCCTTTGCTCGGAAAATTCAGGTCGAATTCCACTGTGTTTAAATTGCCCAGGTACAACGATTCACTGTCCGCCCGTACGATCTCCTGATCACTGAGTTGTTCTGTCATGGTCCGGCCTCCAATCTTTCACTTGTTAAACGCTTGCATCTTCAACATACAAAAAAAACGGCGATGTTTCAGTAGGAAAATGAAAAGATTAAGTGGATTAAATAAACGAATCCGGTTGGCAAAAGTAGATTGCCTCTTGCCAGAGCGAATTTTTTGCAGAATAATAAAATAGATGACGATGGTCGTTCGATGGCAGCGGACGTCGGTGAATACGTAACGAGAGGTGGGGGACTCAATGTATCTCGTCGATACGGCTTATCAAGCATGCGCACGCTTTAGTTCGGCCGGTACCTTTGTCAACCCCGGGCCCTGGATGCATCAAGAACGGATTATCGACAGTTATGAAATCATGAATCCGGTTCAGTCAACCATTTTTATTGAATGTGATTCGGTTCCTTATGCCGTGAAGCCGAATGAAATATTGATCATTCCCCCGGGCGTTCGACATCGGGGCACGCGGTACAGCCATAAAAATATTGAATTTCACTGGCTTCATTTCTATGAAAATCGTTTCCGCAGGCAGACGGAAGCGGAAACGATCGATCTCGTCGCACATCAAAAAACCGATGAGATGCTGATCCTCCCGATCTATACGCATAAAATCGACTGTGAGCGGTTTCATGTAATGTTTAATCAACTGCTCGATCTTTCTCAAGAAGGCGTCAATCCGTACTATCTGAATACGTTTCTGAGTTGTTTATTGTTTGAACTAACTGAGGAAACGGTGAAACGATTAATCCATACGAAGAACGAGCGAAGCGATTTACAACCGGTTCGGGACTGGATTCGCATCCACTCGTATGACGATTTGTCATTGGAACAGATCGCCAGGCGTTTTAACTATAATAAATCGTATCTGTCGAGAATCTATAAGAAAAATTTCGGCATCAGCATTTCGGAACAAATGGTGAAGTTTCGCCTAAAGCGTGCCAAAGATCTTTTATCGGAAACAGACCTGAATATTGTGACAATTGCCTCGCAAATCGGCTATGATGATTCGAAATATTTCATGCGTATTTTTAAAAAACGGGAGGGCATTACGCCTTCTCAGTACCGTAAGACGTTCTGCCAAAGACATTACAATAAAGTCTGAAACGACGACCGGCTCATTTAACGCAAAGATAAAAACTGTAAACGCCATTGAAAACAAAAAGGAGGTCATTATGATGCCGCATGTCGAAAGCCCTAAAATTGTATTTACACGCATGATCGATTCGCATCGTCTGGAATTGTATTGGGATCAGGATGTTACAGGAGCCAACGTAGCGAATCATTTCAATATTACTCTCAGGGGAGCCGTTCTGCCGATCGTGGATGAAGGAGAGGACAATTGGCATACAAAGCCGACTTATGAACCGGAAAAGAAGCGAACCACTTTCTTTTTACAAAAACCGCTGAAACTGACGGATCTCGGACATGTAGCGGTTCGTCTTTCTGGAACAATCAAAAATGAATTTGGCCAGCAGGCGTTGCAGCAGATCACTTACACCGTGGACCACTGGCAATCGTTTTATACCCGCTTTACTAGCAGCCGCTCGCGGATTCTTATTCAATCATCGAATCATGCCAATCGCCAGGCACACCGCGTCGCGGCCGGCATTATCGATACGATGCTGGAAAAGCAACCGGACGTCGCCGCAAAAATGGCAGAACGCGGCGTTCGTTTGTCGATCTACGGCCTTGACGAGTACCCTTACGATATTCCCGAACATCGCGGCGGCGCCGATGTGATGAAACGCCCGGTGGAGGGATACGGCGGAGAAGCCGCTAATCCGATTACTTCGATTTCGGAAAAAAATATTCTGCGCATTCGTGAAGGCGTGCATCAGACTCGCTATCTGGATGAATGCATTCTGGTGCACGAATTTGGACATGCTGTGCACTTATTGGGCATTAACTTCCTTGAGGATCAGACACTGGCTGAGCGTCTGAAAACCATCTATCGATCGGCCAAAGCAAAGCAGCTTTGGCCAAATACGTACGCGGGATCAAGTATTGAGGAATATTTTGCAACACTGAGTACGATTTGGTTTAACGTGATGGCTGAATCGCGTACCGGGGAATGGGACGGCGTACGTGGACCGATCAACACCCGCGAGGAATTAAAAGAATATGATCCCGATGCCTATGCTTATTTTAAGGATATTTATCCGAAAACCAGTCTACTTCCGCCGTGGGACAGGACCCCGGATCATTATCCTTATGCCGGGCGGATGAACGAACTCTCCATTTGATCGTTGCCCCCCTTGTTCTTCTGAAAGGGAGGATATTTTATTTTTTCTATTCCTTTTTTTACCTTTTTTTCCTGAATGTTCTGGTCAATATTCTCCACTTATTTTGTTCGCCGGTGTACCGCGAACGATTTCATTTTCTAATATGATGGGGATGTGGATGAAGGAAAGGTAACTATCGACTTGGGGGGGCGACAACGCCATGAAGCGAAACGAAAGTACATTGGAAGAAGTGCGAAAAGACAAAAAATTTTTGGCCATCCGCGCGGGCTCGGCGCACTGGCACTGGGCAATTTCTGTAATTCGGCGGCTTGGGGTGCTTTCTATGCTATTATGATTTTCTATCTGTACACGCCGTTTACACGAGGATTGGGTTTTAGCCAAGGTGACGCCGCATTGCTGATCTCGGCGATGGGGGCGGCCAACGCTCTGCTGGTCATTGTCGGCAGCTGGTTGAGTGACCGTGTATTGGGGATGCGCAAGGCATTGATTATTGGAAATTTGTTGAAAGCGCTCGCATTTTTCTTGCTGGCGATTCCCCCGGCTACGCAAGCAAGCGGTCAGGTGCTGGCATTTATTGCGCTCATCTTACTCTCAATACCGATTATGGGCGCGAGTAACCCGTCACTGACCGGTCAGCTCTACGATAAGGATGATAATCAGCGGCGCGATGCGGCATTTACCGTGCATCAGTTTGCCAATACAGCCGCCGGCATCCTTATTCCGGTGCTCGTCGCTCAGCTGGGGATGAAGAATTACCACATTGGCTTTACGGTCGCCGGCATATTTGCCCTGCTCTATGGCGCAACCATCTTTTTTACTCAGTATCGATTCTTCGGTCCGCTGGGAGAAAAACCGACGATGCCGCTGAAGCCGGAGGAGTGGAAAAAAGTCGGGTTTATTTCCATAGTGATCGTTGCCGTTGCCGGTGGAATCGTCGGTGGGCTGATTGCCGCCGAAAAGTTATCCTTGCACGGTTTTATCAATATCATCACGACCTGTACGTTTCTGATTCCGATTCTATTTCTCGCTCATTTGTTTTTGAAAAAAGATCTCACGCGTGTGGACCGTCGTCACTTCCGACCATTTATGGCTTTCTTTCTGGCCCAGATTATTGTCGCTTTAGGGGGCAATATGTTAACCAGCGCGGTGGCGATTTTCATTGACCAAAAGCTGGAGCGTCAGTTTTTCGGTTTTACAATTGCACCCGGATCGGTGCCGATTATTTATACTATTCTGAGTTTAATTGCCAGTCCGATCTTCATTTATCTGTGGACAAAAATGAAGTCGGACAAATTGCAAACCGTCGGTAAGTATGGCCTAGGACTCATTATCTCGGCGCTGGCATTCTTCACACTGGCGATTCCAACCGTATTAATTGGCGGCGGCGGCCGTTTTTCGATGTGGTGGATTGTTGTTTATTACATCTTCATGTCGGTTTCCGACCAGCTGATCTGGCCGATCGGCTCATCGATGGTGTCCCGCTTATCGCCCAAAGCCTATCAAACACAGATGCAGACGGCCTTTGGTCAGACGGCGGCGATCGGCAACGGTATCGCGTTAATTCTCTTTCAATTCTTTAAAACCGCCGATCAGCAAGTCTACCTTTTCCCGATCATGGCCGGCGTACTCGCACTAGTTGCGCTCATTCTCCTTGCTTTCTGGAAAAAGATTGAATCGCAAATGGCGGAGTGAAGGACAAACCGTTCGCCGGAGTAGAAATGGGGGGTACCCGTGATGAGTCATGGCAATGGGAAGGCAATAAATCATAACGACGACAAACTTGACGAAATTTATCAAGATCATAAATTTTTTGGCCATCCTCGTGGGCTGGGAGTTTTAGGCTTTGGCAATCTCTTTAATTCCATCGCTTGGGCATCGTTCAATGCGGTATTCATCTACTATTTATATGCCCCTTTTGCCAAGGGCCTTGGCTTTACCCAGGGGCAAGCCGGATCGATTATCTCGGCGATGGGCGTCTGCAATACATTATTTCTGATCGTCGGCAGTTGGTTGGCCGATCGCGTTTTAGGTATGTGCTGGGCATTGATTATTGGCAACATAGTGAAAGCGCTCGGATTTGTACTTTTGGCCGTACCCACGGTGGGACTTGATCAAGGGAGACTCTTGATGTTTTTGGCGCTCCTCTGTTTGTCAATGCCGATCATGGGTTCGTCAAACACTTCGCTGACGGCGCAGTTATATCGGCGAACGGACGATGCGCGACGGGATGCCGCCTTTACGATGCACAACATTTTTAATAGTATCGGCGGACTGGTTGCGCCGGTTATTGTCGGCAATATATCGATGGAAAATTATCATATCGGCTTTGCGATCGCCGCAGTAGCGGCGCTATTATACGGCGGATGCATCTGGCTATTTCGGAATAAATTTTTCGGCAATCTCGGCCGTAAGCCGATTAAACCCGTCTCTAAGCAAGTGTTGTATAGAATGGGAACGATCTCTCTGATTGTGCTTGTGCTTGGTTTACTTGCCAGCTATCTCATTATAAAATTCAATGCACTTTCGCTCAATGGATTGCTTAACTTACTGGCGACAATGGCTTTTGTCATTCCCATCTTATTCTTCGGCAAACTCTTTTTTAATAAAACCATTCCACACGGTGAAAGAAAGGTTTTCAAACCGATGCGACGGCTGCTTGCCGTTCAAATCTTTCAAGCTGTTATTTGGGCGGTTACCGGACCGGCGACACTGATGTATACCTGTCTCTTATACACATCTCCGAGC
>UQRJ01000096.1 GCA_900543345.1 uncultured Sporolactobacillus sp.
AGATGTCTTAGGGTCTCGTGGGCTCGGAGATGTGTATAAGAGACAGGCTTTGAGCAGTCTACTTCAATATTTTGCTGATAAAAAAGAGAGTACCTCAAAAACATCTTCGCTGATAGGCTACTCTCTTGATCCATATACAGTTTGATTGGGAAATAGCGAATCCCTGTTACTTAAAAAATTGTGTTATCATTTCTTGAATCTAAAAAAGTTGCACAACACGATTGAACGTCCTTCTTGCTTATCAGCGTACAAGTGTATCAAATGATTCTTGTAAATTAAAAACAACAACAGCAAGATTAACTTTTCCGCTCGCTTCTTTAACTATAAAATAGCTGCAAATTGATATCCTGATCGTGATTGCCAAATCCCTTCCCGAAAATCGTACACCCGCCTTGATGTACGGCGTCTTTTTTTACTGCAAAGCGTATCGTCCACGTCTCTCTATTCGTATCGAGGGCATCCAGCGAAACTGGTGTAAACGGTTGACCGTCCAGATAGGTTCCATGATCGGTAATCCGCAGTATTTTCAAAACTCCATATTGATTTACATTATCCGGCACCCAGCTCGGTGTATACTTGCCCCGGATGTCGGAGAAATCACCGCTGCTGGTCCACGTCCCTATTTCGACGCCATTAATATAAAAAGTGATGTCAGAGGGCCAGACATTATTGGAGAAAGGGAACTCCGATCCTAACTCCATCGATAAATCGAGCATCTCCAAATGTTCATTATCGGTTAAAAAATTAGGCGTCTGATACTCGACAAATCCCTTGCAAAACCAGATCATGCCCGCATTCATCCGGTCAGGATCCATAAAATACTTCGGGTTATCAACTTTTCCGATATAGTCGTGTTTGCCGGCCAGCCCGCATGAAGGTTTGATTGAGAAATTCGTATAGTGTCCGACTGGAATGGATGTTTCATGGACGGCAAAAGACGGATAAATTTTACGTGGAAACTTAATCGAAATGTGATCAACCTTCAGCCGGGAAAATTTCTGATGACCAATTTTTTCGAAAGCGATGATACCGGCGTCGGCTAATTTTTCCAGGTGCATCAGTACGATTGTACTGCTTAGCCCCAAAGAACCGGCCAATTCCTTGACACTCATTCTTTTCTGCGAAAGCATTTGAATGATTTGTAAACGTACCTCACTGGCCAAAGCCTTATAAGCTTTCAAGGAAGATTTCGATATATCCAGCTGCATGGGTAGCCCTCCATAATCAATGTAAATATTAATTAAATATATTTAATAAACATTAATGTTTCATTATCTCCAATAATAAGTTGATTTCAACGTTTTATAAACATGTTTATGTTTATTATATCACAAATTTGTTTTAAAATTTATAATTATATTATTGTAATCGTTTGCTTCATCGCCTAAGATTAATTTGTGCACAGAAAGGCCATGGAAATTAACACAAAGTGATTCAGACGTCTGATGAAATTGAAAAAATCAGGATCCTAAGATAGCGCTTCAGCAGTTTGAAAGCGGTAGCAATGAATTCGCCCGGCTGGGAAATGCGCTTACGCACGGGCATGACATGGAGGAATAGAAATGGACCGTATCCTTAATCCAATTGTTCTTCAAAGAGCCGATCCTTTCGTTTATCGGCATTCGGATGGTTACTACTATTTTACGGGTTCCTATCCAAAATACGATCGCATTATCCTCAGGCGCGCGAAGCACTTGAATGATTTGCAGGATGCTGAGGAATACGTTCTATGGCGGAGACACACCGCAGGGCCGATGAGCCATTTGATCTGGGCTCCCGAACTTCATTATATTGATCGGAAATGGTATATCTACTTCGCGGCGGCACCTAACAATAAAAGTGAGAACGAGACATTCAATCATCGTATTTTCGTTTTGGAAAATGACGGTACTGATCCGCTCTGTGGTCGTTGGGTGGAAAAAGGGCAGATTCATACCGGTTGGGAAACATTTGCTCTTGACTCAACGAGTTTTATCTATCGAGAAACACAGTATCTGGTATGGGCTCAACAAGATCTGCAGATTGCCGGGCATTCCAATTTATACATTGCCAGGATGAAAAATCCGTGGACGTTGGATTCGCAACCAACGATGCTTTCAAAGCCGGAACTCCCTTGGGAAATCAAGGGATTCTGGGTCAACGAAGGGCCGGCCGTATTGGTTAAAAACGGTAAAATTTTTCTTACCTATTCTGCAAGCGCAACCGGTACGGATTATTGCATGGGTATGCTGACAGCAAGTGCCGATGCGGACTTGCTGGATCGTTCGTCCTGGACAAAACGGCAGCAACCTGTGTTTCAGAGCTGTGCGAAAAATCATCAATACGGTCCCGGACATAATTCTTTTACCGAGTCTGAGGATGGAACACAAACAATCGTCGTTTACCATGCCCGAAATTACACCCATTTGGTCGGCGACCCACTTTATGAACCGAATCGTCATGCCCGTGCCCAGGTCGTTCATTTCGATCGAAACGGCGATCCCCTTTTTGGCTACCCGCTTCCCGACGACCGCTGGACCCCGAGAACGGCGGAAATATTGCCATGAGCCCACTCACTTTATGGAGAAAAGAGGAGTAACAAAATGGAAAACATTAAAAAGCCAGTCTTCTGGAATTTCGGCGGTATGTATTTTTTCTATTTTATGATCTGGCAATTCGTGTTCACTTTCCTGCCCTATTGGCTGACTGGTCCCGCCCATTTGGATACCGGCGAATCCGGCATTGTATTTTCAATCATGGCAGTGGTTGCCTTGTTTCTGGAACCGATCTACGGAATTATTCAGGACAAGCTTGGGCTTAAAAAGTATCTATTTGCGTTCGTTGTTTTATGTCTGATCCTGATTGGCCCGTTTGTTAACTTTGCCTTTATTCCATTATTGAAAGTGAACACCGTATTCGGCGCTGTGATGGGCGGCATTTTTCTCAGCTTATGCCTGAATTCGGGTGTCGGCGTTGTCGAATCGTACATTGAGCGTTCCAGTCGTGCCAATCATTTTGAATACGGCCACGTTCGCCTGTTTGGTTCATTGGCCGGTGGAACTGCCTCGTTCATCGGTGGGTTGATGTTCGTTCGGAATCCGTTTAGCATTTTCTGGGCCGGTTCGGTTTCCGCTATTATTCTCGGCCTGCTATTATGGGCAGTCCGGATAAGAAAACTAGACTATGAGAAACATGAAACCGCAACCGAAGAGAAAGCTTATGTCAATAAAGAAAATATCGCGAAAGTCCTGAAAGGTAAAAGCTTCTGGGGCCTGTGCATTCTGATCATCGGCAGTGCCTGCATGTACGATGTCTTTGATCAACAATTTCCAAATTATTTTGCCAGTTTCTTCCAGATAAAGTCCGCCGGGGAAACCTTCTTTAGTCGCGTGGTATCCATACAGATTTTCATGGAAGCGGCTTTTATGGTCGTAGCTCCCTGGTTTATCAATAAAATCGGCGCTAAAAAGGGACTCATCCTCTATGGCGTCATTCTCTGCGTCCGTATATTGGGTTGTGCGTTTCTCACCAATATCTGGATGCTCACATTCTGGAGATTGCTGGCATCGCTTGAAATGCCACTGATGCTCGTTTCGATTATGAAATACATTACGAGTGTTTTCGACGTTCGGCTTTCGGCAACTGTTTACATGCTTGGCTTCAATTTTGCCAAGCAGGTCGGAGTGACTATCTTCTCCTACGTCATGGGCCGGATGTACATTATGCTTGGTTTTCACAATGCCTACATTTTCCTCGGCCTCGCTGTCTTAATGCTGACCTTATTTGGCAGCGCATTAATGGTTGATGATAAAAAGAAAAAAATGCTGGAACCCAGCAGTACGGCTTCCAGCTGACAGACGGCAATTATGATTGGACTGGATGAATAAAAGCAAAATCGGACAGATTGAAACAGCCGGGGAGAATGTGTGCCAATTCTCCGCGGCTGTTTCCGCATGATTGCCTGCCCGAAAAGCTTCAGGCTACTCTGAAACTAAATGATTCATTTTCCGTCCCCTGCTTAGGATTCCACGATGCGTAAGTGCTTCTGATCGGGAAGAAAGAGTGTAATCACCGAAGCGATCAGCGGTAGGAAAACGATCAGGTCGAAAACCATGCGTACACTGTACAGATCGCTTAGCCACCCGAAGAGTGTCGCACCGATCCCGCCGGCACCGATGCCAAAGCCGACCATCATCCCCGAGACGAGACCAATGTTTTTCGGAAACATCAGCTGCCCATAAACGACCGTGACAGCAAAAGACGAAAGCACAAACAAGCCAAACAGGAACAGCACAATGATCGAAGTGATACCGTGTACGTGCGGAAGCAGCCAGGCGAACG
This sequence comes from uncultured Sporolactobacillus sp., assembly GCA_900543345.1. Taxonomy (GTDB): domain Bacteria; phylum Bacillota; class Bacilli; order Bacillales; family Sporolactobacillaceae; genus Sporolactobacillus. The sequence goes on from UQRJ01000096.1 coordinate 4,321, forward strand.
GAATCGTCACAACCATCGAAGTAAATAGCAGCCATTTGTGGCTGATCCGATCCGACAGGCGCCCGCCGAGGAACGTGCCGAGTGCGCCGGCGGCCAGAAAAAGAAAAGTCATTAGATCGCCATATTTCAGCGGTATCCCTTGATGCAGGTATAGAAACGGCAGAAAACCGGCGACGCCGATCTGCGTCCATGAACGGAAAATGACGACAATCGTTAGCAGGATCAGGCTCCCGGGCCGATTCCGTCCCTGGATTGTTGCTTGGCGCGCTTTGTTGCGGATCAGGCTTTTTTTATACCATGGCATGACCGACCAGACCAGTACAAGACCGGCCGCCGTCGCCAAAGCAAACCAGCCGAGTCCGTGTAAACCGGTCGCAATCAGAAACAGTGGTAACAGCAGCGGCCCGCATGCCTGACCGAAGTTACCGCCGACCTGGAAGATAGCCTGCGCCGTTCCGCGTGCCGTTCCGGCGGCCATGTATGCGCCGCGCGAAGCTTCCGGATGAAAAATTCCCGATCCCATTCCGGAAATTCCGACAAGCAGAAGCAGTACCCAGTACGCCGGGGCAAATCCCGATGCCGTTAGGCCGAAGCCACATAGGCAGATGCCGACGGGAAGAAACCACGAACGCGGGCGGCGATCGGTAATAATCCCGAAGATTGGCTGCGACACGGAAGATGTCACCATCGATACAAATAGAATCACGCCCGATTGAAGATAATTCAAATGAAAAGTTTCTTTATATAGGGGTAACAGAGCGGGGACAAGTCCTGTCGTCATCACGTCATTGATAAAATGCGTCAGACTGAGACTGATCAATTGCCGCTTGGCCGCCAGACGGCGCTTTTTTCCCCTGCTATGTATTACCGCTTGCATCGGAAAGACATCCCTTCCTTCGTAAATTTATCTTATCGGTAATTACTTCAAGACGCAATATTCGCTGTCGGGCAATCTTTTCACATTTAGTCGCCATCGGCTTTTTCAATCCGTTGCTCATTCGGACGTTGCTTTTTTTCATTCGCGTTAGGGGTGTGCTTCTGCCCGGCACCACTGTGCGACCTGGATTGGGTATACATGCGGCAACCGGACCGATAGATCAACCACCCGACAACCGTCCCCGCCACATTACAGAGGACGTCGTCGATATCGGTAATCCTGCCGGTCAGTCCGAGAAGCGCCTCTAACAATTGCAGTAACTCAATGCTCACGGAGATACATAGGCCGATACCGATTGTCCGCATCATCGAGCGGTGCCGATCAAGCAACGGTACAAACACACCGATCGGCACAAACAGGAGCACATTACCGCCGACATTTGCCAAAATCAGTTTTATCGTAAAAAATATATCACCATTATAGGCGGTACCGATCGAGGCAACCTCCCTGGCGATGAAAATAAGCGGAACCAAATTAATACTGCCGGTTGCATAGCCGCGGCGCCCGGCACCGGTCGGACCAAGCGTTAGCAGAGCAAGAGCCAACAAATAAAACATCATACAGGCCAGGACAGCCTCACTCTTCAGATCAGTGGATCGACCGCCCCGGCGAAAAATCAGCCACACGACTCTGCCGGCCAAAAACAGCACGATCCCAAGCACTGCCATTGAAAAAGATGTGCGTAAAAAATAGATAATCAAGAAGTTCCCTCCGCAGAAGTCATCGACAGTCGCTATTCCACATAAAAAAACGCCGACCGGCAACATGCTCCCGGAGCAGGGTAGACCGGCGGCGGTTCTTTCTCGTCATTTAGTCGTTAAAATTTCCCGTTTCAACATCTTTGATGAAGGCTGCCAAGTGGTCAAAATATACCGGTGCATTATCGATCATGTGATGATGACCGCCCTCGGGTGTGGTAGCCAAGCGAGCATGAGGAATCGTCTGGGCCATCCGCTTCGCCGTCTCCACCGGCATCGTCTCGTGTTCGCCGAACGTCAGCAATGTCGGCACATGGATGTCTTTCAACTTGTCGCGGAAATCCCAATCTTTCAATTTGCCGGTGACGACAAACTCATTGTCACCCTGAAAAGCATTGTAAACCGGCAGCGCGGTAACATCAATGAGATGGGAAATCGCCGGCGGTTGCTTGCGATCAACGTACCCTTTGTTCAAAATATCGACGTAATGTTGATAGCGATCATTATCATAATCGTTTTCCGCTTCACATTGTTTCATAAATGCCACGGCATCAGCCGGCAATGCCTGTTCGCGAATCTGATTGATGTGCGTAACATATTCGTCGATGTTATCAGTCATCGAAGAGATGATCGCCCCTTTCAGATGACTGCCGTATTGGCGTGCGTACAATTGAACAAGCACGCCGCCCCAACTCTGACCGATCAGATAAAAGTGCTCCAAGCCCAGTTTTTGCCGCACCTCCTCCACTTCAGTGAGAAAATAGTCGTAAGTCAGATATTTTGCCGCAACCTGCGGATCGGAGTAATCCGGTTGATCGGAGTAGAAAGAACCAAGTTGATCGTACATATGTACCTGTACATTTAGCCCCTGGTTAGCCAGCTGTTGCGCAAAGTTCTCGTAATATTCATGCGTTCCTCCGGGGCCGCCGTGTAGGCAGAGGAGATGAATATCCCCCTCTCCTTCTGTATGTGTCCAAAGATGGTAGCCGTTGTCCAGTGTAAGGATCGTTGTTCCCTGTTTCATATGATCACCTGATTTTTGGTTTACTATTTTTATCATAACACGATTAATGGCGGTTACGCTCGCGATCCGGCAATTTTTTCAATTTCCGCCACCGGAGCGGATGTCCGCCGTGATTCACAAATTTAGAGCGAGGCAGCCCCAGCGACTCACTGCCGTCCGCGCGACACATCGAATGGTGATTGCGCACCGTTGAACCGTGATTCCCCCGCTCCGAACGGCGATGGCGCACCGTTGAACCGTGATTCTTTCGCTTCGAACGGAGATGGCGCACCGTTGAACCGTGATTCTTCCGCTCCGAACGGCGATGGCGCACCGTCGAACCGTGATTCTACATGATCGAATGTATGTTTATCGCCACTGAATAATTCTTTTATCAATTATCGATGGACAATGGGTTGAATTTCGACTATTTTTATTATGTACGAGTGCCCCGACTTCTTATCATCGAGGTGGCCGATCTATGTATACAAAAGACATTCAATGCCCCTACCACATTTTGCAATATGATGCCTTACTCAGTAGACTGCACGGGAATGATCCATTGAAAGCGACAATGACTGATCGCTATCAACGGGCGATTGCCGGTCTTCATGGTGAACAGTCTATTCGTTATTTTCTCGATTATCTTGCCCAAAAAGATTTTTCGATTTTTCATAATTTACGATTATCAGACGGCGTACATTTTTTTCAAATCGATTGGCTCTGCCTCTCCCCACGCTTTTTCCTAATCTTAGAAGTTAAAAATATCGTCGGACCATTGTTCTTTAATCCCGATGCTCATCAACTAGTTAGAAAACAGCAGGGAAAAATCGAAGTCTTTGACGATCCGGATCTGCAAGCCTTACTATTAACAGAGAAATTACGGGACTGGTTACGCAACCATGTGGGAATTACCGACTATCCTGCCGATTATCGCGTGGTCCTCGTTTCAGCCGCTCAGCTCACTTTTGATACACCCGGCCATCGATCCAATCAAAATATTATCCGCCGGGCGGCTCTCGGCAGTGAGTTACTGCAAATTGATCGTACTTATACCAAAAGGTACCTTAGTGCTCACAAATGGCAACAGGTCACGCGATGCTTATTAGCCAAGCACACGCCGTTGATGCTGAATCTATTTAAGGCTTATGATTCGTTAGCAACGACAAACGTGATTAACGGCATTCAGTGTTCACAATGCAGGCATTTTTCAATGAAAAAAGTTTTTCGAGGCTGGTCGTGCGATACATGTGGATTTTTTTCGAAAGATGCGCACATCCGTGCATTTCGGGACTACCTGTTCATCTATGGGAATACAATCACCAACAAACAATGTCGGAAATTCCTACGGCTTGATTCTCAAGCGGTCGCCCACCGCCTGTTGTTATCGGTCAGCCGGCATTACCAGGGAAAAAACCGGGGACGGGTATATGAACTCTCTTCTGAACAATTTGACAAACGTTACGATATAACGAACAGCTCTCAAAACGGTTTGCGGCAAACTTTTTCCGATCACTTTTAAAAGTTACAATATAACGAACAACTCTCAAAACTGAAAAAATAACCCGACAGACTACCTTGTCGGGTTATTTTTCTCCAAAAGAGAGAATCGTGAAACAATCAACGTTCAGGTCGAAGAAATCACTGTTCATCAGTGAGAAATCACTGCTCAGGGATGAAATATCACCGCTCGGTGCGAAGTAATCAACATTTAGCAGCAAATAATCACCGCTTGCTGCGGAACAATCAACGCTCAGCAGCAAATAATCACCGCTCATTGCGGAACAATCAACGCTCAGCAGCAAATAATCACCGCTTGCTGCGGGACAATCAACGCTCGGTGCGGAGCATCGTTTATTTCTTCACCAGCTGCTCAATCGTCCGCACAAACTGATCCATTTCTTCATCGGTCCCGATCGTCACGCGCAAATAATTTGAAATGCGCGGTTGATCGAAATAACGCACTAGAATGCCCTGCTCGCGTAGTTGGTGAAACAAATCTGCTGCCCTTTTCTGCGGGTGAGTGATAAAAATAAAATTGGATTCCGACGGGATAACCGAAAAGCCGAGTATCTGCAGGCGCCGAGCTGTCGTTTCACGAGTGCGGACGATGCGGGCCGCCGACCGATTATAATAAGCCCGGTCCTTAATCGCCGCTTCGGCGCCGGCCAGTGCCAGCCGGTCGATCGTATAAGAATTAATTGAGTTTTTCAACCGGTTCAATCCTTCAATCAATTTCTCGGAGCCGAGTGCATAGCCGACGCGAATCCCGGCAAGCGCTGCGTATTTCGACAGGGTATGGACTACGAGCAAATTCGGATAGTCGCCGATGAGCGACACAACAGATG
>UQRJ01000097.1 GCA_900543345.1 uncultured Sporolactobacillus sp.
AAGGCTATTCGTCGGCAGCGTCAGATGTGTATAAGAGACAGATATTGACCCGTGTGTCACGCGGAATGCTAAGTAGATTATATGTATGCTTGTTCAAGTTGACATGGATCAGTACCATCGAGTCGGTATGACTGGCGGTGGAATTTTTCTTGCGCTCATCGTTACCAATCAGCAATACATTAAATGCACCGGCCTTTTGTTTGACCTCACTCGGATCTCCGCCAACTGTTTTCAGATTATTGAAATGATTCAGTGGATTCAACCGATGCATTTCAAAAGCGGCCACGGTGGTTCCGGCCGCGATCAACACGGCCAGAATTAAAATAAACCTGCGAAAGAAATGACGGCGCTTTTTATGCTTTCGAATCATCATTCTGGATGTTTGCTTGTCGTTGTCCTTCATTCATTTTCCGTCCCTTTTTAAGTTTACTGCACCGACACAAGTTCTCGCGCTTTATCATACTCTTTTTGACTTATAAATGCGAATGTCCCAGGAAAAACGGCCCGGATACTATCTTATTGTCAGCGCTTCTTGCGGTTGTCCATTCATCAACAAGCTGTCCGCCGATCGGAACGTTCCGATCGACATGGCAAAAGTTCTGCTCGAAAGGTGAAGCGTTCCGGTCGGGGGGCGAGCTATTCTAATAAAGAAAGGAGCGTTGCCTTCCCGATAATAATAAATCATAAAAAATCTGGTCAAACATTGCCCGGATTTTTACCGCCCGCCATTAGAACATGACGTTCCAAGTGATCGGTCCGACGATGCCGTCCGGCACCAGGCCGTGCCGCTTTTGGTAGGCAGTCACCGCCCTTTCGGTGATCGGTCCGAACTGTCCGTCCGCCGTGACTTTGACGGCGTTCTGGACGCGGACGACCTCTCTTCCCCGGCTGCCGCGCTTGAGCGGCTTCCCTGGGTAGGGGACAATGGCGGCGGAAGCGGTTTTTACTGCTTTGTTCATGGTCCATGTCACGGAGCAATCGCTGATTCGATCATAGTCGACACGGATGCCCGCGAGCAGGCGATTGTTCGCGTATTGATAAATGTGGGCGTGCCGGGATTGCCGGCCGCCGGACCAAGCGTACGTCTGATAAAAATAATCGCAACTGCCGGCCAGTCGTTCAACAACCGCATAAGATCCGTACACACCGAGCGCATAGCGCCGCAATGAACGGCGAATGACGGCAAAGTAACGGACGATGACGGGAAAATCGACGGCTCTTGCCTGATAATCCACAGTGAAAAAAATCGCTGTCCCTGCCGGCTGCCCGATCGCCGCTGCATAATTTTCGGCAGCTGCGGCGTCGCTGATCGCCTGTTTTTCTGTAAAATAGGCGGCACGCGCCGGGGCAGTCTCCCAAATGCTGAACAAGCGCAGGCCAGCAGCGTTTGCGGCGTTTACTTCATTGCGGCTGAGGGCTTTCCAGGAAGCTTTGGGGCCGAGGTAACGTCCGATCGCTTCGATACCTGCTTTTTTTAGCGCTTGGGCTGTCGTTTTCGATATTTTTGTGGCACAGTCAATGGCTTTCATGTGACGCTTCCTCCTTTTTCAGAATGGGGGTGAATCTGTATCCCCCTTCATCATTAAAGAAGTAGAAGCAAGCGACTGGATATGGTGAAGCCCATTGTCAAAAAAGTTGACCGCTCCATTAATTAGAGATCCTGTAAGACGGCCGTTCCGATTCATTGCGGCGGACGAGCCGGATGTTATCGTATTCCGTAAATGCATAAAAGATCAGCATCAACAGCGGGATCAGAATCAGCATGTCGAAAATCGGTTGCGGCAGATACGGCCGGTGACGAAGCTGATAAACGCTGAATTGTAAATCTTTTTTACCTGCGGGTATGCCGTTGACGAACATTTGGCCGTCCGGATACGTATCGCGCTCTTCGTAACTGCGTCCGACCGCACCCAGTTCTAGACGGGCATCGCGTCTTCCGGAAATCTGCCGGATGACCAGCTGCCTTTCCCGCCGGCCGCTTGGCCTGTTGCCGTTTTTAATAATTAGTTGTTTTCTCGGGACGGAAGCGGAGCATCGAAAGGTCGCGCTTCCGGTCGGTCGGCCGCTGCGCCTGTCGGTTACCGTCATCCGGTAAAGTCCTTCTCCACGCACGCCCTTCAGCCCAACAGCGATCCGGTTGAAACGGCCGCCTGTGCGGAAAGATTGGCCGACGACATGATCGCGGTCGACCGCAATATTCCTGGGACCGACGGCGTAACGCTGGTCGATAAGAAATGCCCGTTGCGGATACGGCCGCTCGGCAAGCGGAATGGCGGCTGCCACGCCGAACAACGAGACCAAGACCATGAGGCTGCCGGCGAGCGTCAGTCTGGATTTTCCACTTGCGGCAATGCCGCGCCTGTGTTCAGCTTTTTTCATCGTCTGCACGAATTCCTGAAATCCGTCAACTGCTCCCAGCAACATGAAGAACATAAACAGCAGGCTGTAACGCGGTTCAGCTTCCCAGAGAAAGACATAGAATAGGAAGTTTCCGAACAAGCAGATCTGCATCAACGTCGTCAAATCCGCTTTCCGTGTTCTGAAATAACGCGCGGCGGACAGGACGAGTAAAAAGAGCTGCACGATATAAAAAACCTGAATGATAAACTGCATCAACTGAATCCGGCGGCCGAACAGGTATTGATATGCCGCATCGGGCCGACTCGACAGATGCATGTACCAGTTATAGCCGTGTGTGCCCGTTCCCCACGTTCTCGCGGTTTTCACAACCCAAAGCCGCAGCAATCCGGGCGCACCAAGCCGATGGATCCGCTCGTTAATCCGGTGCAGATCGGCCCGCTTCTTTGCTGCTTGGTCGGGTTGGACTTGCGACCAACGGTAATCACGAATGCTATAACCGCCGTCTTTGGATAAACCGAGCATGATCCAATGCAGCGTCGGCATCGACTGATTCGGATCTTTTACATAACCGTAATGTGCTTCGACTGCTTGCATTGGAAAACCGACAGCGATGATGGCGGCACCGATCAGGGCGAGATTCACGATCGCTTTTTTCCACCTTAATACGAACAGCATATAGATGGCAATTGCCGGCAGAAACAGGATCAGATTCGGCCGGATCTGTATGCCGGCGGCAAGCGTCAGAGCAAGAGCCGCCACCCAGCGTAATTTGTCCGTCCGCTTGTAACGTAGCCAGCAGGTGAGCAGCAGTACCGGAAATACGAGGGTCACTGTATCCGTATAAAAATACATAATGTAGAAAAAAAGCGGAAAACACGTTAACGTGAGCAAGAGCAGGAAGCACGCCGCCCGGTCGCCGGAGCGCCTGCGGACTAGTTTCCACGACAGATAAATGCCCAGATTCAATACAGCGGCGCAAAATAGCCGGTCGATCGTCAAATAGTTGGACATATGCAAACCGGCGGCGATTCGGTACAAAAAATAACGTAGCAGCGTCACCGGGATATTATTCGGGTAGACCTGAAAATAAATCGATTCGGAAGCGTGGCCGTACTTCAGCAAATAGAGTGCCTCGGTATACGTGTGTCCTCCGTCGACGATTGGCGGCATAATCGTGTGAAATGCCGTGATCAGCACCGCTTCGATCAGCAGCATGGTCACAAACAAAGCGCGGGAAATCATCCGAACCCGCCGCGTTGCGATGCGCGCGAGTCGGCGATAAAATGCGAGATAGAACAACAAAACGACGGCGGCAAATAACAGGAGAAGGATGACCGAAAGCGCGAGATTCATCTGATGCTGATAAACAAGTGTGGCACCGAAAGCGACGACGAGCACCCAAAGAAAGATAAGTGCGAAGGCGACGTTGAAAAGGGAAAGCAGCAGATTTTTCAACTGGGACACAGCCCGTATCACCTACCTCAACTAACAAATTCTTCCGTCGGCGGAGGTTCTCCCGACTGATGGAAAAACATGCCGCATTGGAAACTTTCGCAACTGAAAAACTGATCGGGAGGGTGCCGCGGCAATAAAAAGTATGTAAAGTTTGCGATATTTCGGCAATCCGACGGCTTTTTTCGCAACTGCCGGCAGGATGCCCCACCGATCGTCTATACCATAAGCCGAAATTATTAAGCATGAGTCAATCTTAACTGTCAGCAAAATCGACAGTTTCGACAAAAGCGACCTAAAAAATATTGCGGTGTCGCTTATGAAACCTGGATTCCTGGAGAATTATACTCTATTCAGCTATTCCGTTGCTACCAACACAGCGAATGGGCGCTGATTCTGACCTTGATGAAGATGTCCATCGGCGGGGTATCAAACCGGCGGGTCACCCAGATCACCGAAACGCTGTGCGGCAAGGAATTCTTGGTGTTAACCGTATCCGACTTATGCGGTCAGCCGAATCCGTTGGTTCAGGCATGGAACAACCGCTCGCTCAAGGACCGCGCCTATCCATTTTTATTCGTCGACGCGGTTTACACGAAAGTTCGTGAGAACGGTCGGATTGTTCCAAAGGCGTCATGATTGCCTACGGCATCAGCAATGTCGGTTACCGCAATGTCCTCGTCCTACTTGTTGGGGACAGCGAAAACGAAGTGGCCCGGTGGGATTAATTTCCGCTGGCTGAAAGCTCGCGACCTGGACGCGTCCTCACCAGCGACGATCATGCGGCCTCGTGGACACCTTCCATAACGTCAACTGGCAACACTGCCGGCCCATTTTCTGCACAATGTTCGTGACCGGCTGGGCAAAGACCAGAAACGGGCCGTCGGTGATCGCGTCCGGGAAAACCTTCACGCGCCCAATGTGAATGTGGCTAAAGAACTGCTGGACGCCTTCTCGGCAGATTACGAGCAGCAACTGCCCACGATCACGCAGCTGGTGGAGAATGCCTATCCCGATATGACCGCCGTCCTGCCGCTGCCGGAAACGTATCGCTGTCGGGTGCGAACCACCAATGGCCGAGGAATTCCGTCACCTGGACCGCGTCATCCGCATCCTTCCCAACGTCGAATCCGTGGTTCGCCTGATGGGTGCGCTGCTGATGGAGCTGGATAAGCAATGGTCCGACGGTCGCCGTTACCTGAACATGGACGAGTATTGGAGTTGGCAAGCAAGAGAGCGGGCGAAAGCCAAGAAAGGGGGTGACTGCCTTAGCTGCGCCGGAAGCATTCTAAAATTTATTCTGGCTGAGATCAGTTTTCTACCCTTTGCAAGTCCTTGAGTAAAATAATTGACAACGACGGGAATCTTTAATTTTTTATCTAAAAAAGAGTACACTAAACTCAGCCTGACTGGATGAATTTTTTCAGTCGGACGAGTATGCTAAAGATGTACAGAGGGCTAATTTCTAGTGGCAAAGTCATAGTCATAGGTTTGATGATGTGTCACCAGAAAGTATAAGATCCGAATCAATCGATGTACCGCCGCAATGATAATCTTCTTGGGTTTGGCGCCGGGGGATTGTTTTTTACGTTGGTAATAATCATTAATATGATTGGGATGATAGCGGGCGGCGGAGGCAATAGCCCTGATGGATCGGCACAGGATCTTTCGGGCTAAGGCCTCGCTTACTGATCGTATTGGCTGCCGTGTACTGCCCAGATTCATAATGACGGAAGTCAATGCCAATATAGGCAAATTTTGATTTAGCGAGTCAAAACGGCGCAAGTCTCCCAGTTCAGCGATGACCACTACAGCCGTGGTGGCCGCAAAACCGGGAATACTCAGATAGCTGGTGTATTCCGGCAACGTTTCTGCTCGCTGGGTGGAGAGCGTTAGAAGCTGATCGGCCCAGTAAACGGATCTGTTCCACCACCGGTGAATTGATGGAGACAGCTGGATAGGAGCGGCAGCTCATTGGATCATCTGTTTGGCCAACCGCTCGGCACGCTGGCGTCCGATGTGTTTCAGCGTGGACTGGAGGATCTGTTTAATGACTTCGTCGAGAGAAGACTTGCGAACCCTCTGCGGATGGGGAAAGAGTTTGACGAAGTGATAGTAGAGTGACTTAATGTGACCTCAGGGGTAACCGTTCCAACTCAGGGAACGTTAACTGCAAGACGCCGTATAGTCGATTTTTCGCCCGAACGTTATCGCTCGTCAGTTGTTGATAAAAACGATAAAGATCTTTCAGTTGCGTATAAACCGTATCCAGCACGTCCGTGTTTATGGTCGATGCAGTTGAAACTCAGTTTCCGCCAGCTGACGAGCATCATTTGCATCCGTTTTATTCGGATGAAGTCGATCCAATTGCATCTTCGCTAATAGCGGATTACACAAGATTATCACCACAACTGGAGATTTTTTATCTGGTGAACAGCTTGGCAATCAGTGGTAATATGCTCGGCAACGGATGATACAAAAGATGGCAGGAATGGTACATGTTTTTGGCAGTATTTATATCCTAAATTCACGGTCGAAAATTAAAGCAAATGTGATAGTTACTATGCACTAGTTTGAACACGTAGATGTTTTTTATAGATCTAATATTTCCATTAATATTTTTCTACCAATCAAAAAAAATTTTTCACCCGACTCCCTATGTGTGTAGTGTTTGAGTTTATATAGCCTAATTCTTCTTGTGTTTTTTATTAAATCAAATTGCTTTATAGGACATATTGTGTCGTCGGTCCCTTGATAAAATGAAATTGGAACTTGATTCGTTATTGAATGTTGAACCATGTTTAAAAAATCAGTTGCGTTGGCTGATAAAACTTTTTTTAACAATAGCCGTTCTGTTGAAAAAAGAAATTGATAGGTAATACTAATAAAACCGCTCATTACAATAATTTTTTCCAAATTCGCATTGAAAAATAACAGGCTAGCTAAGTACGCACCGTAACTATCTCCTACTACTATCGTTGAAGCATATTTATTTTTCAAGTTGGAAATAAGAATCTTGATTTCTTGTAAATCGACACACCCACCCTTACCAATAATTCTCATTGGCGGCCTATTTAAAAAACCGATACTCCCACAATAATTAATTGCATAAATATCTCTGTTTGTTTTAAATAAAATAGGTATGATTTGATCATCATTAAAGTTTTTAATACTATAAAATGGCCCTCCGTGTAAGTAAATCAGTGCCTTTTTGCTAAAGAAACGTGAATTTTGAAGAAAAATCGTTATTGGAATACGGCATGGTGATAGCTCACGATGAATTGTGTAAACCAACTTAACTCACCTCTCTGAAAATGTCAGTTCCATGCGATCAAGAATCATGACTGCTAATATGACACTTAAAACAGAAAACGAAATTGAAATCCCAAGATAGAGCCAATTAAATTTCCCAACTGCGATAGAACGAAGAGCCGATATTTGATAGGTCATCGGATTCATGTATGAAATGACCTGAATTATTCTTGGCGAATGATCGAGTGAATAGAAGGAGGGAGCGGTAAACGCCAAGGGTGTAAATAATAATGTCGTGATAATATCACGTCTTTGATAATTATTAATTTTTGTACTAATGATAATACCCAATGATGTCCAAAAAATGAGCATGACCAATCCGATGATCATGGCAAAGGGTAGGAAAGGCATGTGTTGAATGACACCGGAAGCAATCCCAAGTGTAAGCAATATGATTGATTGATAAAGATAGCCAAGGGCAGGAAATGTACTCATTCCAAGTATGTAAAAGCCAGGCCTGATGCCATTTAGAAATTTTAAAGCTAATAATCCATACTGCTTGTCTACGGTACTCCGATACATCGCTTGCGACATTTGTGTTGTCATGAGCAAACTAATTACTCCAACAATCGCATAAGCAGAATAGGGGATATTTCGACCAAGATAATAAATGGTGCCGCCAATGGAAGCGTTGATGCCAATTACCATAAATCCAAAGTATAAAATAGGCTGTAAAGTCATCGAAAGAAACATACCTTTATTTCTAAAAAATGCATGGATTTCATTAAAAAAAACAACGTAAAAGCCTCGTATTCCAATTGATATTTTTCTAAATTTTATATTCATAATTCTACCGGCCCTTTCTTATCGACAAATAAATTTGACGAAGTGACGGTCTAACTGATTCAATATTATTAATTTTAGAAATATGCTGTTTTAATAACGACAAGATAGAATTTAGTGTGAATGTCCCTGGGAAGATAGCGGTATGATTAACAATTTTTATTTCAGCAGGTAATTGAATCTGCAAGTCTTTCACTAACACATTAAATGTAATGACGGTCTGATTATTATGTGAACTATTTTGCATAAATTTTTTCATTGAACCACTATAAAGTAATTCTCCGTGGTCGAGAAGAATCAAGTTATCAGCATATCTTTCAATGATGGTCAGATCATGTGAAGATATCAGGGCTCCGCCGTGTTTGGCCATTGATCGAATGTAGGTAAATAATTTTTCAGCCGTTTCAACATCTAAACCATTTGTTGGTTCATCTAAGATAAATAAGGAAGGATCACGTGCCAATTCGCGAGCAATTTGTATCCTTTGCTGCTGTCCACCGGATAAATGATCTACAGGCGCGTTTTTTAAATTTGATATACCCATAATGGTCAGGGACTGTTCTGCCTTTTTCTTAGCTTCTCTTAATGAATAGCCGGCCATCAGCGGACCAAGAAGTACATTATCATAAGCCGTAGTGTACCAATCCATCGTTTGGCTTTGTGGGCTGAATCCGATATTGTTAAAAGGATTTCGCCGGCGATTTTTTGAAATGGGAATACGTATCGTGAATTTTCCTGAGAGCGGTGGAAGTACGCCGATCAATGTATTTATAAGAGTAGATTTACCTGCACCATTGTGCCCGACAAGTGCAGTGATTGTATTTGCAGGTATACAGAAATTCAGACGATTTAAGACAATATTATCGGAATAACCAATGGTTAGGTCATCAGTGACAATTATTTCTTTCATGTACAGACTTCCTCCTCTGTATTTTAAGATGCGTTTTTAAATCAACTATATAAAATAATTGTGATGTGATTAAAAAAAGAAGATAAAACAATGAAAATTATATTTTTACTGAATTTATTGATATTATCCATTTTCTATTGTACACTATAGTCATTAGAAAAGGAGGAATTAAATTGAATAAAAACTTTAAATCTTTAGTTACTGCTTTGCAGCAGGATAGTCAATTGATCTCTAGGTTTTTAGTCAGTCCAGAAGATGTAATTTCTGAGTTTAACTTGTCTAGTGAAGAATCTTCCGCTTTGTTAGCAAGAGATATACCAGCTCTTAATAAACTTGGGTTAACAACTGGGAAAGCCGTTGGTGCTCTATCGGGAGCTCATAGTCAACGGTGCCATTATCCCTGTCTCTTATACACATCTCCGAGCCCACGAGACCCTAAGACATCTC
>UQRJ01000098.1 GCA_900543345.1 uncultured Sporolactobacillus sp.
AGATGTCTTAGGGTCTCGTGGGCTCGGAGATGTGTATAAGAGACAGTTTTAATATTCCGCAACGATGGAGCATCGCCCATCTCTATCAGGCCATTTTAAATCAGGAATCACATGTCGATGACATTCGTTTTATCACAACTTTGGCCGGCTACGTCCATTGGCGATTATCCGGCGAAAAGGTGCTCGGTATCGGCGATGCTTCCGGGATGTTTCCGATTGACGAACGATCCGGAACGTATTCTGCCGATCTGTTGGATAAGTTTTCTCGCCTGGAAAAGGTGGCGCGTTATCAATGGGACATCCGCGATATCTTACCCAAAGTTTTACGAGCCGGCGATCAGGCCGGCACGTTGACCCGGGAAGGCGCTCAATTGTTGGATGTAAAGGGGAATCTTCAGGCCGGCAGTTTAATGGCTCCGCCCGAAGGCGATGCAGGAACGGGCATGGTCAGCACCAATAGCGTTCGCAAACGGACCGGAAATATATCGGTCGGTACATCTGCTTTCTCGATGGTTGTGCTCGATCGGCCGTTGAAAAAGGTTCATCGGGATATTGATATCGTCAACACGCCCAGCGGTGCGCCGGTAGCGATGGTTCATATCAATAATTGTTCTTCCGATATCAACGCCTGGGCCGGTGTGTTCAAAGAATTTGCCGAACGTCTCGGCGTCAATGTGGAACCGGATCGTTTATATGAAACGTTATTCTTGGCAGCGACGAAGGCTGATCCCGATGCGGGCGGATTAGTGAATTACAGCTATTTATCGGGAGAGAATATTACCAAAATGTCTGCCGGGCGTCCGCTTTTTGTCAGAATCCCCAACAGTTCTTTTACATTAGCCAATTTTGTGCTCACTCAATTGTATGCCGCTTTTGCACCGCTCAAAATCGGCATGGATATTCTGATCAGTGAAGAGCAAATCAAAACGGATGTGATGATTGCTCAAGGCGGTTTATTCAAAACGCCGGTCATTGGCCAGCAGGTTTTAGCAAATGCCTTGAATACGCCCATTACGGTGATGAATACCGCCAGTGAAGGCGGCGCTTGGGGGATGGCGGTGTTGGCTGTTTTTGCTCAACGCGGAAATGGGCAAAGTTTAGCAGACTTTCTAGATCAAAACGTCTTTACGAACCCGGAAAGTATGACACTCAGTCCGGAACCGGCAGGCGTTTCCGGATATGAAGCATTTATTAAAAGATATAAAGAGGGCCTGCCGATTGAGTCTACGGCGGTTACCTCCATTTCATGATGAAAAAACGGCTGATTGGAGAAGAAACGTTTGAAATGAAGCTGTTGTGGCACAAGCGTGTTATTTCCCCTGCCGAGTTACTGTAACCCCGGCAAAGTTTGGGCGAGTATGATTTAACGACAGAATGATTGTTCATCTACGAGGATGAAATCATTGGGGGGCTTCATCCATCGCGTGGGCCAGTTCCACCGGATCTGATTAGGCATTGTCACTTTTCGATGATTGGAGGTATTGTTTGTATGCGTTCACCATAGCAGCGGCCATCGCTAAAACGACTTTTGCTTGAGGGGGATTTAAGGAAAAGATTTGAACGGTGAAGGCAGCCTTTGCCATGGGTGCGCAACTTTGGCCAAAATAAGCGTTCATGGCCTGGGATCATTATGTAAAATACAAAGGAGTGCTTACTATGTTGTCAATTCCCGATTATGAATTTTGGTTTGTGACAGGCAGCCAATTCTTATATGGCGAAGAACAATTGAAACAAGTTGCCAAAGATGCCGAAGACATTGTTGACAAGTTGAATGCGAGCGGTACGTTGCCTTATAAAATTGTGTTTAAAGGCGTGATGACAACTGCCGATGGAATTACTCAATTCATGAAGGACGTTAACTACGACGATCATGTAGCCGGGGTTATCACATGGATGCATACTTTCTCCCCGGCCAAGAATTGGATTCGCGGAACAAAGTTGCTGCAGAAACCATTATTACACTTGGCGACCCAGTATCTAAATAATATCCCTTATGATACGATTGATTTCGATTACATGAACTTGAACCAGAGTGCGCACGGGGATCGCGAATATGGTTATATTAACGCTCGCCTGGGCATTCATAACAAGGTGGTTTACGGTTTCTGGGGTGACGAAGAGGTTCAACAAGAAATTGCTCAATGGGAAGACGTTGCGGTGACTTATAATGAGAGCTTTAAATTGAAGGTTTGCCGCTTTGGCGATACCATGCGGAATGTCGCCGTCACCGAGGGAGATAAGGTTGAAGCGCAAATTACGTTAGGCTGGACCGTCGATTACTACGGCATCGGTGATTTAGTCGAAGAAATCGGTAAAGTTAGCCACAGTGATGTGGATCAAGAATATGCCGATTTACAGAAGAACTACACGCTCGTTCGGGGAGACAATGACCCTGAAAAATATGAGCACGCAGTCCGCGTTCAGTTAAAACAATACCTGGGAATTAAGCACTTCCTCGACCGTGGCGGCTACAGCGCGTTTACAACGAACTTTGAAGATCTCTGGGGCATGCAGCAGCTGCCGGGCTTGGCTGCGCAACTACTGATGCGCGATGGGTATGGGTTCGGCGCGGAAGGGGACTGGAAAACCGCTGCCCTTGTCCGTTTGCTGAAGATTATGTCGCATAACAAGGAAACAGCTTTCATGGAGGATTACACACTTGATCTACGGAAGGGACATGAAGCGATTTTAGGATCGCATATGTTGGAAGTCGATCCGTCCATTGCCAGCGATAAACCGCGTGTCGAAGTGCACCCGTTGGACATCGGCGGAAAAGCGGATCCGGCCCGTCTGGTATTTACGGGTTCGGAAGGGGATGCGATTGACGTCACCGTTTCCGACTTCCGGGATGGTTTTAAGTTCATCAGTTATCCGGTTGACGCGCACAAACCTGAAGCTGAGACACCCAAATTACCAGTCGCTAAACAATTGTGGACACCGAAAGTCGGCTTGAAGGCCGGAGCAACCGCTTGGATTCAGAATGGCGGCGGCCACCACACGGTCTTAAGTTTTGCATTGAATGAAGAACAAATTCACGATTTGGCCACCTTGTTCGGCGTCTCCTCTGTTGCAATTGACTAATTTCTGAAGATGAGAACGACTCGTATTCGGCTCGAAGATACGAGTCGTTTTTTACAGATATTGCCGGCTTAACGGACTTGCGAGCGATGATTGACTTATACGGATAAATAAATTAACATGAAAAATGAAATGGATGAAAACGATTTTAATGAAATACAGGACATTCACACAAGGGGGCACTTTGGCAGATGCTTGAAGAATTGAAGAAACAGGTTTATGAAGCCAATATGTTGTTGCCGAAGTATGACCTAGTTACCTTTACTTGGGGCAACGTCAGCGGTATCGATCGCGTGAAAAAGTTATTTGTGATTAAGCCGAGCGGTGTACCTTACGAGGAACTGTCGCCGGAGAAAATGGTCGTCGTCGATTTGGACGGCAATGTCATTGAAGGCGATCTGAATCCGTCGAGTGACACGCCGACTCATCGCGTGCTGTATCGGGATTTTCCGAATATTAAGGGGATCGTTCATACGCATTCTCCGTGGGCCGTCTCGTTTGCTCAGGCGGGAATCGATATTCCCGCCGCCGGCACGACACATGCCGATACATTTTACGGGCCGGTTCCCGTTTCCGATCCCATGAAGAAAGAAGAAGTTGTTACAGATTATGAGAAGCAAACCGGCGACGTCATTGTCCGGACTTTTGCCGAACGCCATATCAATCCGGATCAAGTACCGGCGGTTCTGGTCAACGATCACGGACCGTTTACATGGGGAAAGTCTGCGGTTGAAGCCGTTCATAACGCGGTGGTCTTGGAAGAGGTCGCCAAAATGACCTATCATTCGCTGCAGCTGAATCCGCACAACATTGAGATGGATCAATATTTGCTGGATAAACATTTCTTAAGGAAACACGGTAAAAATGCGTACTATGGTCAGAAGAAAAATTAATTCGATCCGTAGGGAAAGCTGTTGACCGATGAAATGAAAACCGAGTCGTCATTGCTCTCGGCTTGATTTTGGCTGTTAACATTTACATGATGAAGAAGCGTTGCGGCGTTCCCTAAATGATCCGTTGAGATTTTTCGCGAATGACAAGAGGGTGGCATCTCTTTTCGCGTGTACGATGGAACGGCGCATTGAAGTTTCGGAGAACGGCTGATCTGGAAGCTGTTAATATAAATTAGTAAAATGAAAAATGTGATAAGAAAGAGGGGATCTGGTTCATGGATGATTTTATTCAGCTGGATAAAACAGATTTTGCCAAACTGGTCGTCATGTCCATGCCGGGTTCGAAGTCAACTGATCCCGAAAAAATTGCGAAAGAAAAACTGACGTTATTTCTAGTCGCGTATGTTTTGGCCGGCAAGTTCAATGAGCTGGAATTGCAATATTCTACCAAAGGGAAAAAGGGAAAGAATTTTTCAGAGTTTTTGTCCAGATTAAATACGCTGGGAATACTGGCCTTTGAAGAGGATAAAGGGAATAAACAGAAGTAACCTTTTGTTTCCACAGATTTGTTTAGGTGAGAGAAACTATTTTCTCAATCGCAGTAAAGGGAGCTACTATGACCGATCAACTTGATAATATGCTGTCCGGAAAATTATACCATCAAACGGAGGATCTGCTGAATATCCGCTTTAACGCGCGGGATCTTCTCTATGAGTATAATCGTTGCCGGCCGCGAGATATGAGTAAAAGAGCGGAAATTATAAGAAAGCTGTTTGGCAAAACGGGGAAAAAGTTTTTTGTCGAGATTCCCTTTCATTGTGATTATGGGTTTAATATAGAAATTGGTGATAACTTTTTCTGCAACAATAACTGTACATTGCTCGACTGTGCGAAGATTCGCATTGGCGACAATGTGCTCTTTGCTCCGAATGTCGGCATTTATACGGCCGGGCACTGCATTGACCCGCAACTGCGTCTGGACAAGCAGGAATACGCGGCTCCGGTTGTTATCGGCAATAATGTCTGGATCGGCGCTAACGCGTCGGTTCTGCCGGGGGTGACGATCGGCGCTAACGTGGTCATCGGCGCCGGCAGTGTGGTCACGAAGGATATTCCCGCTAATTGTGTCGCCGTCGGCAATCCGTGCCGGGTACTTCGCAGAGTCGGTGAGCACGACCGTGAATTTTATTTCAAGGATAGGCGTGTCAATCGGATTTAAAATAAGAGGAGGATGATCGATTATGGCTTATCATCTGGATCTGAAGCATGTCAAAATTTATGCGGACGGGGCCGTTCTGGACGATATGCTGGCTGCTTACAAGACCGGTTTTGTCAGTGGTTTCACGACGAATCCGTCGTTAATGAAACGCGCAGGCGTGAAGGACTACGTCGAGTTTGCCAAGAAAGTAGTCAAGGAAATCCCCGATTTGCCGCTTTCTTTTGAAGTGTTTGCTGATGATTTTAAAACAATGGAAAAAGAAGCGGATAAGATTCATTCATTCGGTAAGAACGTCTTTATTAAAATTCCGATTACGAATACGAAGGGTGAGTCTTCCGTACCGTTGATTCGCAAACTGCAAGGCAAGGGTTATCAACTGAATATCACGGCCATTTTGACGACCGATCAAGTCGCCGATACCGTTCAGGCGCTTGACCCGAATATCGATAATATTGTCTCGGTGTTCGCCGGCCGGATTGCCGACACCGGCCGCGATCCGATTCCTTACATGCAGCGGTCGGCCGAACTATGCAAGCAAAACAAAGGGGCGCATCTGCTCTGGGCCAGCTCCCGTGAATTGTACAATGTGTATCAGGCGGATCAGCTCGGCGTTGATATTATTACCTGTACCCCGGCGATTATTGAAAAGCTGAAGAAGGTCGGAAAAACGTTGGAACAAGTTTCGCTGGATACGGTAAGAGGTTTCAATCGTGATATTAAAGAGCTTGGTTATTCCATCCTCTAAATATGATAAAATAAAAACCGATCTTCAATGCAAATAAAAATCGAGGAGATATGTATATGACGACACCACTGGAACAACAGTCTATCGACACGATCCGTACATTGTCGATCGATGCGATTGAGAAGGCCAAGTCGGGGCATCCCGGTTTGCCGATGGGTGCGGCACCGATGGCTTATACGCTGTGGGCCAAGAAGATGAATCACAATCCGGCCGATCCGGAATGGATCAATCGCGATCGTTTTGTTTTATCGGCCGGACATGGATCGATGTTGCTCTACAGCCTTTTGTATCTGTTTAACTATGGATTGAAACTGGATGATTTGAAACAGTTCCGTCAATGGGGAAGCCTGACGCCGGGCCATCCGGAATACGGCCATACGATCGGCGTCGAAGCGACGACCGGCCCGCTTGGACAGGGCATCGGCATGGCGGTCGGCATGGCCATGGCCGAAGCGCATCTGGGAGCGGTGTATAATCGCGAAGACTATGATGTGATTCGCCATTATACGTATGCGCTGTGCGGCGACGGCGATCTGATGGAAGGCGTGGCTTCGGAAGCCGCATCACTGGCCGGCCACTTAAAGCTCGGCCGGCTGATCGTTCTTTATGATTCCAATAAGGTCACACTGGACGGCAAAGCAGATATGTCGTTCTCAGAGAATGTCCGGCAGCGTTTTGAGGCTTATGGTTGGAGCACTCTGTTGGTTGAAAGTGGAAACGAAGTCGAGGACATTGCCGCCGCGCTGGACAAGGCGAAGGCGGACGAAAATCATCCGACGCTGATTGAAGTCCGGACCGTCATCGGCTACGGTGCACCGCAGGGTGTTTCCGGTACGAATAAGGTGCACGGCAGCCCGCTTGGTTCGGAAATTGCGAAAGAAACAAAAGCGAATTACGGTTGGCATCACGACCCGTTCTTTGTTCCCGAAGAAGTGAAAGCGAATTTCCGCCAGTTGGCTGAAGCGGGGCAAAAAGCCGAAGACGCTTGGAAAGAGAAGTTTTCGGCTTATGCAAAGGCTTATCCGCAATTGGCGTCTCAGCTGAAAGCGGTATTTAGTGGCGAACCGGATCCACATTATGCCGATCGGCTGCCTGTCTATGAGGAAGGCGCGAAGAAGGCAACTCGGCAGACCTCGGGCGAAGTGATTAATGCTCTGGCGAAAACGGTGCCGCAACTGTTCGGCGGCGCGGCCGACCTTTCTTCCTCGACAAAAACGACAATGAAAGAGGCGGGCGATTTTCTCCCCGGCTCTTACGACGGACGCAATGTTTGGTTTGGCGTCCGTGAATTCGCCATGTTGGCGGCGGTAAACGGGATGGCGCTGCACGGGGGGATCAAGCCTTTCGGTGCCACCTTCTTTACCTTCTCGGACTACGCAAAACCGGCCATTCGCCTAGCAGCGTTGATGCGCATTCCGTCGATTTTTGTCTTCACGCATGATTCGATCGCGGTCGGCGAAGACGGGCCGACACATGAACCAATCGAACAACTGGCCGGTCTGCGTGCCATCCCGAATCTGAATGTCATTCGGCCGGCGGATGGAAACGAGGTACGCGAGGCATGGAAGATTGCCGTCGAAAGCAAACATACGCCGACACTGCTGGTTTTCACACGCCAGGGCGTTGAAACTTTGCCCGGCGAAGTTAAAAACGCGGCGGAAGGTGTCCAAAAGGGCGGCTATGTTGTTAGTGAAGCGCCGAAAGAGACGGATGGCATTCTGATTGCAACCGGTGGGACGGAGGTTGTGCTTGCCGTTCAAGCTCAGGAATTGCTGAAACAGTCCGGCTTGTCGGTCCGTGTTGTCAGCCTGCCTTGCTGGGAGCTGTTCCGCGCTCAGCCGCAGGATTATCGCGACCGCGTGCTTCCGCCGTCCGTCAAAGCGCGGGTGGGCATTGAACTGGCCGCGTCGCTTGGCTGGCATGAATTTGTCGGCTTGGACGGCAAACTTGTGACCATCGACCGTTTCGGTGCCTCCGCGCCGGGCGACCGCGTCACGACGGAGTACGGTTTTACGCCGGAACATATTGCCGCGACTATGAAAGCTCTGCTGCAGCCGCAGGCGAAGGCCTGATTATTAAGCGGTGTTGGCAAACACTTTTTGAAAATGAAAAAGATCCGGGAATAGACGTTCTCCCGGATTTTTTTTTGAAGAAATCTAGCATCGATAATAGACAGGAAGACCATTGCGAATCGGACGTTCCCTTGATGGTACAATCGTAAGTACAGAAAGGTCCAGTGATTGCTGTTGTTATGAAAATCATCGCGGTGCCGTTTCGGGCGAAGGCGGGCAACATGAGTTTCCACTTTGGAATCGGCATCGATGATTGCAATAATAGAGAATCCGATGGGGTCTGTGTTCAAACTGCGATGGATGTGCGAACTGCTCGTTGCCCTTCTTGTGGCTTAAAGCGCAGTTCAATCGCGAAATCGCCACGGCCGCTATGGAAAGAAGTAGATTCGAGGAGGCATAGAAATGATTAGAACGCGAAAAACGATGGATGGCAATACTGCTGCCGCTTACGCAAGTTACCCATTCGTTGAAGTCGCGGCCATTTATCCGATTACGCCGTCGTCACCGATGGCCGAAACAACCGAGGCTTGGTCTGTCAACGGTTTGAAAAATATATTCGGCGACCGCGTGCATGTTTACGAATTGCAAAGTGAAGCGGGTGCGGCGGGGACGATGCACGGCAGTTTGAATGCCGGGGCATTGACGACGACTTTTACGGCCAGCCAAGGGCTATTGTTAATGATTCCGAACATGTATAAAATCGCCGGGGAATTACTCCCCTGCGTAATAAACGTCGCGGCCCGGGCCCTTGCCTCCCATTCGCTCAGTATATTCGGCGATCATCAGGATGTCTACGCTTGCCGGCAAACCGGTTTCGCGATGCTCGCGGAATCCGACCCCCAGGAAGTGATGGATTTAACGCCTGTCGCCTATCTGTCGGCATTAAAGGGCCGCGTGCCGTTTATTAATTTTTTCGACGGCTTTCGTACAAGTCATGAGATTCAAAAAATTGACGTCTGGAATCATGCGGAACTAGCGAAAATGATCGATTGGGATGCGCTAAAAGCTTTCCGGAATCGATCGCTGAACCCCGAGCACCCGACGATGCGCGGCAGCCATCAGAACGATGATGTCTATTTCCAAAATCGCGAAGCCTGCAATCCGTATTATGACTGTCTCTTATACACATCTCCGAGCCCACGAGACCCTAAGACATCTC
>UQRJ01000099.1 GCA_900543345.1 uncultured Sporolactobacillus sp.
ACGAGATGTCTTAGGGTCTCGTGGGCTCGGAGATGTGTATAAGAGACAGGGCCGCGAATGCGGGGATCTCGCTTTGTTGTCCGGATTGGCCGACGGTGCGGAAACGATTATGATTCCAGAGAAAAAAGAAAGTTTGGACTCGATTATCGAGCGCCTGAACCACGGGACAAGACGTGGGAAAAGACATAGCATCATTGTGGTTGCCGAAGGAGTCGGCAAAGCGGGCGACATTGCCGACGAGATAAAATCCAAGACCAATCAGGATACGCGTGTGACGGTGCTCGGTCACGTCCAGCGCGGCGGTTCGCCTTCCGTTTTCGATCGCGTACTTGGCAGCCGGATGGGTCATCATGCTGTTAAATTGTTGATGGAAGGCAAAGCGGGACGCATGATCGGGATTGAAAATAATCACATTGTCGACCATGACATTCTCGACATTCTGACGAAGAAGCATCCGTTCAACGAAAGCTTGTATCGTCTCGCAATGGAATTATCTATTTAAATGATAGTTTATTGACATCCGGAGCATCGATTCGCCGTTTTGGCGATCGTGTTCTTGTGATATAATGCACAAGCTCAAAAAAAGCTGGGGGTATCGAAAAGATGAGGAAAACCAAGATTATTTGCACACTGGGTCCTTCAAGCGACACGGTCGAACGGCTCGTTCAATTGATTAATGCAGGAATGAACATTGCACGCTTCAATTTCTCTCATGGCGACCACGCCGAGCATCATCAGAAAGTCGTCAATCTGCGTAAAGCAATGAAAATCACCGGCAAGCGGATCGGCATTCTGCTCGATACGAAGGGACCGGAAATTCGTACGCATGACATGGCCACACCGGAAGTGCTGCTGGAAGAAGGGAAATCCGTCGATATTTCGACAACGAAAGTTGACGGAACGGCGGAAAAATTTTCAATTACCTATCCTGAATTAATTAATGATGTCGAAGTGGGTTCGCGTATCCTGATCGATGACGGCCTCGTTGAACTGGTCGTGACCGGCGTCGATAAGGAAAATGGCCTGATTCATAACAAGATTATGAATACGGGCGTATTAAAAAGCAAAAAGGGGATCATCGTGCCGAATGTTCACATCAATCTGCCGGGCATGACGGATAAAGATGCCGATGATATCGTCTTCGGCATCGGTGAAGGTATTGATTACATTGCCGCTTCTTTCATCCGCCAGGCATCCGATGTAAAAGACATTCGCAACTTATGTAAACAGCATGGCGCGGAAGATGTCCGCATTTTCCCGAAAATTGAAAGCCAGGAAGCCGTCGACAATATCGAAGACATTCTTTCCGCTTCTGACGGTCTGATGGTTGCCCGCGGCGATCTCGGCGTTGAAATTCCGCCGGAAGATGTACCGCTCGTTCAGAAACGGCTGATCCGGATGTGCAACAAAGCAAACAAGACGGTCATTACAGCGACCCAGATGCTGGATTCGATGATTCGCAATCCGCGCTGCACGCGCGCCGAAGCAAGTGATGTTGCCAACGCCATTTTCGATGGAACGGATGCCATCATGCTCTCCGGCGAAACGGCTTCCGGCAAATGGCCGGTTGAGGCCGTGACGACGATGAACAACATCGCGACGAAAACCGAAACGGCGCTGGATTACAAGGGAATCCTCGATAAGCTGAGCGAAATGAACGATACGTCGGTAACGGCGGCTATCGGTGAAGCGGTCGCCCGCACGGCATTAAACTTGAATGTTGCCGCGATCATTACTTCGACAGTTAGCGGCTACACGGCTCATGTGGTTTCGCACTATCGTCCGAAAGCCCCGATCATTGCCGTAACGAATGATGAACGCGTCGCCAATAAAATGTGCCTGGAATGGGGTGTTACACCTGTTCAGGCCAAGATGGCGAAATCAACCGATGAAATGTTCGAAATCGCCGTCGAAAGCGGCAAGAAAACCGGCCTGATCAAAGACGGCGACTTGGTCGTCATTACGGCCGGACTTCCGGTTGCCGCCAGAGGCAAAACGAATGTACTGCGTGTTCATCACGTCGGCGAGAGCCTGACGGAAGCCTAATTTCCGCCGGCGATATCCATGCGGCATTTCAGTTATTTGTGACAGGGATTATGAGGAGAGAGGGTGCTAACCAGGTGGGCGCCTTCTCTTTTATTTTATGAGACAGGGGTGTCGGCTGTGAAAGTTTCCAGAACGCGGATCGTTGCCAGGTATAACGAAACCGATAAAATGGGCGTTGTTCACCATAGCCAGTATCTGATTTGGTTTGAGATCGCACGAACCGACTGGACTAAATTACTCGGCCTCACGTATCGGCAGATTGAGACAAGTGGTTTAATGATGCCGGTCATTGGCGTAGAAGCGCATTATCATGCACCGGCCAGGTATGACGACGCCGTCATTGTCGAAACATCGGTCCAGGCTTATGATAGCATTAAAATGAGCTTCCATTACCAAGTGACACGCGAATCGGACGGTAAATTGCTGGCGGATGGAGTGACATCGCACTGCTGGACTAATTCACATATGCGTCCGGTATCATTGCGAAAGGAAAATCCAAAATTGCATCAGAGCATCGTAAGGGCGATCGGCCGATGATTTATCGACGCGGAGTGCCTTATGGGTGGTTGCGAAAGACGGCCATTGCGCTTCTTCTGTATGTACTGGCGGAAGTCAGTCTCACGATCTGGGTCGGGAGACGCTTTGGCGGGCTAAATACCTTCCTGCTGTTTACGGTGACAGCCGTAGTCGGCCTTTGGACGGTGCGGAGGCAGGGGTTTTATATCCTCAGAGAAATCAAAGCCGATCTGGATAGAGGCGCACTGCCCGGTGCTGCTTTGATTGATGGATTATGCGTACTCGCCGGTGGCCTATTGCTGGTCCTTCCCGGATTGATCAGTGACGCCGCCGGATTGCTGCTGCTCGTACCGGCTGTGCGCAAACGACTGAGGAACCGTATCATCAACTGGCTGCATGATCGGCTTAATCGAGGCGGATTTTCGTTCATATCGTTCAGAAAACGAATTTGAACCGGGACTGATGGAATCGGGACCGGTCGCCGGTTGTCTCATAGTAAGAGCGAGCAGCGGACTCATGGGCGGCCGGAGGCGCCGATAATGAAGTGCCAGAGCCGTCGCCAGAGATCGGCGTGATGGAGTGAGGTGCCCAGGGCAAGCAGCATCGGAGCGATGATCAGACCGGCAAAGCCGAACCAGCGGAAGCCAAAATAGAGCACAACGAGCGAAAGCAGCGGATCGATCCCGGCGGAAGCGGCGATGAGTTTCGGTTCAAGCAGCTGACGCTGAATAACGGTAGCTGCATACAGGACACTCAGGCCGATGGTGAGATCATAATGACGGTACATCAATTGGCAAAGAATCCACGGTATAAAAATCACGCCGGTACCAAGATAAGGAATCAGATCGACAATGCCGGACACGATGGCGACGGTCAGGGGGTGTTCCGCCTTCAGGACGAGCAAGCCGATGTAGATCAGCACGACGGTCAGCGTGACAAGCATCAGCTGGGCACGGAGGTAGCCGCCGCAACGCCGTTTTAAATCGGCCCAAACGATGCGTGCCGGCTCGTGAAGCGGTCGCAGCATAACGGAGGCAGCCAGCCGATTTTTGATGACCACGGCGTCCTTTGCGAGAAAGAAGGCGGCGAGAAAAACGAACAGTGCCGAGATCAGCGTATCCGGAAGCGAAGAGACGAAGTCGGTCAGTCCGGAGAGCAGCCGCGAAGCCAGATCGTTAAGGAAATCAATCAACGTTTTGCTCAGATGTTCGATGTTGAGGCGAAAAGCTTGCTCCTGAGTATGCGGCAGGCCGCCGGGTAATTGCCATGATTTTTCCCAGGCAGGGAGCAGTTTGGCGAAAATAAAAGTCTGCACGTCGCCGATCAGTGACTGCAGTGCGTCCGGAACCGACTGTGCGAACGAAGCCAGACCGCGGATCAATGCCGCGGCCGTTAACAGCATCAGGCTGACCACAACGGAAAGTAACAAAAAAAGGATAAGAAACGAGGCGAACGCTCTGGATAGTCCGGTTTTTTCGGCAATCAAGGATACAACGGGATTGAGCAGTGCGGCGAGCAGACAGGCGGTAAGAAACGGCAAAGCAAAACGTACAGCCAGATAAAACAACAGCAGGCTGGTTGTCAGCACGCAAATTACGATCAGTGCCCGACAAGCGATCATCGCATAGAAACGGGTTGAACCGTCATCATGGCTTTTCATCGTTTTTGTTCACCCCGCTTCACTGTTTTATGCTATGATAATTTTAAATGAATATGTCCATGCATCCGCTGCACGATCCAGGCGAAAATTATTTCAACAGAGCATTTTTGTTCACAAAATTGTCGCAAACAGTTATAATCAGTTAACGAGGTCGACCTTTTGGGATCAGAATTAATTAAGCGCTTACAGCGGTGATACTTGTTTTCTGAAAATTAAGCCTGCTCAGGGAGGGAATTCTATTGACAACAACAAAGGGGTTGGAAGGCGTTGTTGCGGCTACTTCGGCGATTACTTCGATCAGCCAGGATCTGCTGACTTATCGAGGCTATAACATTGAGGATCTGGCCGAATACGCCACTTTTGAAGAAGTTGTTTATCTGCTTTGGAATGGAGAACTACCGACGGAAGATCAACTGAATACGTTCAAGAAAAAGCTCTCGGAAAACGCTCAGGTGCCTGATGAAATTATCGCTGCAATCAAGACATTCCCGCTTGACCGGACCCATCCGATGGCCGTTCTGCGCTCAGCGGTTTCGATGCTCGGTGTCTTCGATTCCGACGCAGAACGCATGGATCCGGTTGCTAATAAAGAAAAAGCGATCCGAATTCAGGCGAAAATCGCAACCATCGTGGCGGGTCTGGCCCGCATCCGCGAAGGTGACGAACCGGTTGCGCCACGCACCGACCTGAGCCTTGCTGTGAATTTCCTCTATATGCTTAAAGGGAAAATCCCGACCGATACGGAAGCAAAAGCGCTTGATAAAGCGCTGATTCTTCACGCGGATCACGAACTCAATGCATCGACATTCACGGCACGTGTTTGTGTGGCAACATTATCCGATGTTTATTCCGGCGTTACGGCGGCAATTGGCGCACTGAAAGGGCCGCTTCACGGCGGAGCCAATGAACAGGTCATGAAAATGCTTGAGGAAATCGGCAATCCGGACGATGTCGATTATTACATCAACAAAAAATTGGCTGCCAAGCAGAAAATTATGGGATTCGGGCATCGCGTGTATAAGAACGGCGATCCGCGGGCCAAAATTGTCAAACGGATGGCCGGTTCGCTGGCAAAAGACGGCGAGGTCGCGAAATATTATGAAATGTCGCTGCACATTGAGGAATTAGTAAAAGAGAAGAAAAATCTGCTGCCGAATACCGATTTTTATTCGGCTACTTTATATCATTTGCTCGGTATTCCGCACGATCTGTTCACGCCGGTTTTTGCGGTCAGCCGTACATCCGGATGGCTGGCACATATCCTTGAGCAGTATAGCGATAATCGACTGATCCGTCCGCGTGCGGAGTATACGGGACCGGCGCCGCGTCATTACGTACCGTTGAATGGGCGCTGATCGGTTTTTCTTGTCGTCTGTTTTTTTCTTGAAAAAAATTCGGAAATCACGTGGAAAAAAAGCTATAATAGAGATATGGAAGTCAGTCTGAAAGATTTGGAGGTGCCGACGTGACAGAGGGAGAATGTATTACTGTAAAAGATAGCGTGCTGCATGTGCCGGATCATCCGATTATTCCCTTTATTGAAGGAGACGGTATCGGACCGGATATCTGGAGGGCGGCTTCCAGGGTGTTTGACGCTGCAGTCGACAAGGCGTACGGCGGCAGCCGGAAAATCGTATGGAAGGAAGTCTTGGCCGGACAGAAGGCTTTTGACCGGACCGGCAAGTGGCTTCCTGAAGAAACACTCGAGGCAATCAGGCGGTATGTCATTGCGATCAAAGGGCCGCTGACGACCCCGGTAGGCGGCGGTATACGTTCACTGAACGTTGCTCTGCGTCAACAGCTGGATTTGTTTACATGTTTGCGGCCGGTTCGCTATTTTAAAGGTGTTCCGTCGCCGGTCAGGCATCCGGAACTCGTCGATATGGTTATTTTCCGGGAAAACACGGAAGATATCTATGCCGGGATAGAATTTGAATCCGGCACACCGGAAGTGGAGCGGGTCGTCGCTTTCCTTCAGAATGAGATGGGGGTGCATAAGATTCGTTTTCCGGAAACGTCCGGAATCGGCATCAAACCGATCTCTAAAGAAGGTACCGAGCGTCTTGTGCGGGCGGCAATCCGTTACGCAATCGGCGAGAAACGGCGGAGCGTGACTTTGGTTCACAAGGGCAATATCATGAAGTTCACCGAAGGCGCATTTAAAAATTGGGGCTATGCACTGGCGGAGCGGGAATTTTCCGACAAGACGTTTACCTGGCGTCAGTATGATCGTATTGCGGACAAAGACGGCAAGCCGGCTGCGGATGCTGCGCAGAAACAGGCGGAAGCAAGCGGCCGCATCATTGTGAAAGATGCGATTGCCGATAATTTCTTGCAACAGATTTTGACACGGCCGAAGGAATATGATGTGGTCGCGACGATGAATCTGGACGGCGATTATATTTCCGATGCCTTGGCGGCACAAGTCGGCGGTATCGGTATTGCGCCCGGAGCCAACATTAATTATGAAACCGGCGTCGCTATTTTTGAGGCGACGCATGGGACAGCTCCGAAATATGCGGGCCTGGATAAAGTAAATCCGTCTTCGATTATTCTCTCGGGTGTTTTAATGTTCGAACATCTGAAATGGTATGAAGCGGCAAAAGAAATAACCGGCGCGATTGAAAAGACCATTTCAGAAAAAACGGTGACATACGATTTTGCCCGGCTGATGGACGGAGCGAAGCGGGTCAAGTGTTCCGAGTTCGCGAATGCAGTCATCGCTCATTTGTAATAAAATGATTTTCCCCGCCGTACGATTTGGGAAGTGAAGAAAAAAGCGTCGTGGACCGAACGTCTCTTCCGAGGGGCGGTGCGTTCACCGCTTTTTCAATATGATAGCGCATTCAATTGGGGGATTGGATGTAGCCGTCAACCACAGGGGGAATCAAAATGTCGGTTAGTCGTAGGAAAGTCACAGTCGTCGGTGCAGGATTTACAGGATCAACTACCGCTTTTTTCATTGCTCAAAAGGAACTTGCCGATGTCGTTCTCGTCGACATTCCGAAGAAGGAAAAACCTGCCCAAGGTAAAGCGCTGGATATGTCGGAATCCGCTCCCGTCCATGGTTTCGATACGAAGATTATCGGAACGTCGGATTATACGAAAACCGCCGGGTCGGATGTGGTGATTATTACGGCAGGCATTCCTAGAAAACCGGGTATGAGCAGAGACGATTTGGTGTCCATCAATGTCGGTATCACGAAAGAAGTCACCCACAATATTGCCAAGTATTCGCCGGACGCGACGATTATTGTCCTCAGCAATCCGGTAGATGCAATGACTTACACCGCGTTGAAGGAATCGGGTTTTCCGAAAAACAGAGTGATCGGGCAATCCGGAGTGCTGGATACGGCACGTTTTCGGACATTTATTGCCGATGAGCTTAATATTTCGGTAAACGATGTTACCGCTTTTGTTCTCGGCGGTCACGGCGACTCAATGGTTCCGCTTATCCGCTATTCGTATGCGGGGGGAATTCCCGTCGAAACGCTGATTCCGAAGGACAGGATCGAACAAATTGTCGAACGGACGCGCAAGGGCGGCGGCGAAATTGTTTCGTTGCTTGGAAATGGCAGCGCTTACTATGCCCCTGCGGCTGCACTCTATCAGATGACGGAAGCCGTTCTGAAAGACAAACGGCGTATTCTTCCGGCGATTGCCTATCTGGAGGGCGAGTACGGATATAACGATATCTGCCTCGGCGTGCCTATTGTGCTCGGCAAACATGGAGTTGAAAAGATCATTGAACTGAATCTGACCAAAGAGGAAAAAACGGCGCTCGATCGTTCCGTTGTCTCCGTTAAAAAGGTTATTCAGACAATGTGATCTGCAAAGACACATCGCTTCAGGCGGCCCGTCCAAATTGGCGGGTCGTTTTTTTGTGTGTAAATTAAGCTTTCTGATCTATTTTCCATGCCGGCGATTGTTCGATCCTATCTTCCCCGCCGGGCCCGTCCCCGTTCTATTATCTACGGATCGACATGATTCGCGATCCGCCGCGTTTTTTCTACCCAATCGGTACGGATGATCAATCGAAAAATGTGCAATATAAATATAGATAAATTGTCGATCGGAATCACCTTTACAAATCCTTTACATTCATTTTATATGCCTTTAATGCTTTCGACTTAAGATAAGAGATGAAATAAGGTCACGTTAAACCTGAGGGGGAAAAAATTCTGATGAAAAAGAAAAGTTTGCTCACGACGTGCCTGTTTCTCGCATTGTCTCTCATTCTTGTTCTTGGCGCATGCGGAAACGGCAGCGGGTCGGGATCCAGCAGCTCGAGCAGCAGCAAATCCGACTCGAGTTCTTCAAAAGCATTATCCGGAAAACTGACGATCGGCGGATCGACAGCTCTTCAGCCTCTGGCGGCACAGGCTGCAAAAGAGTTTATGGATAAAAATCCGGATGTGCAGATTGACGTTCAGGGCGGCGGCAGCGGCACCGGCCTGAGTTCGGTATCATCTGGTAACTTCGATATTGGTATGTCCGATATTTTCGCGGAAAACGGCAAGGGTATCGATGCGGGTGCCCTGAAAGATTATCAGGTGGCTGTGGTTGGCATGACTGCCGGCGTCAATGAAAAAGCCGGTGTAAAGAATCTTTCTAAAGCTGATTTGCAGAAAGTCTTTACCGGCAAGGTGAAGAACTGGAAAGAAGTCGGCGGCAAAGATCAGAAAATTACGCTGGTCAACCGTCCGGACGGATCGGGAACGCGAGCAACATTCGATCAGTTTGCGCTTGATAACAAGACGCCTGCCGAAGGAATCACTCAGGATTCGACCAATACGGTCAAAAAGATTATCTCGGAAACGCCGGGAGCCATCGGCTATATGGCTGTCTCTTATACACATCTCCGAGCCCACGAGACCCTAAGAC
>UQRJ01000100.1 GCA_900543345.1 uncultured Sporolactobacillus sp.
GGAGATGTGTATAAGAGACAGCCGTACGCTCTAGCCAGCTGAGCTACACCGCCATGGCTCCACAGGCAGGGTTCGAACCTGCGACCAATCGGTTAACAGCCGATTGCTCTACCGCTGAGCTACTGTGGAATAAATTAAGACCAAAAATGAATTTATCACAACTGTCGGAGCCTGTCAATATTCGTTGACACGCGGACAAGTTGGGACGACAAAAAGAACTATATCATATTTATCCAAAAATGGCAACCTCTTTTTTTAGAGCGTCCCTTAAACCGAAACCGGCGACATTTCTCTTACACAATCGGTTCGATGACTATCCGCGTCCCGTCAACTGAGACAACTTTGACCTGAACTTTGGCATCGAGAAATCGGCCGTCCGTTACGGCGCTGTAGTTTTTCCCCTGGATTCTGACCGTGCCGACAGGATGAAACGGCGTCTGGGTCACACCTGCCTGCCCGACAAGGCTTCGATAATCTTCGCTCAGCGAATTATAACCTTTTTCCGAGGACAACTTGTCGTGAAGCGTCAATTTATCCAGGTAATCACGCGTCGGCAAGATTTTACGAAAGGCAAGCGATCCGCAGGCACCGATGATGAAGGCAATGCCGACCAACATGCCGTAGAGTAGAGACGGTGCCGGCATGGCACAGCCGATCACCATCAACAGAAATCCGAACACGCCGATGACACCCGTTGTAAACAATTTCCCGTCGATAATGATCAGGATCAGTCCGCCGACCAATAACAAGACGATCCAAGAGGAAGCCTGATCGGTCAGAAAATAAGTAAAATAGATAATAAATAAGCCGCTGCCCATAATGGCGAAAATACCCTTTGCTTTTACAAACATTTCGGCAAACAAGAAACACGAGGCCAGCAGAATGACGATAAATCCTCCTGCCGGATAAGCCAGAAAGTCCATACCAGATACCCACTTTCATCCATGAACATTAGGCGACGAATCGTCCGCTCTTTCATTAAACCATACGTACCGACCGCTTGGAAGTTCCAATTTACTTTTTTATCTATTTATTGCATATTTCGTCCGCCACCGGCATATATATTGTGGAAAGGAGCTGGGCCTTCGTGAAAAAGCGAGTGTTCATGATTCTTCTGCTCATTGCCGGCTGGACAAGCTACAGCGATCTGACGAGCGGATCGCTTCCCGCGGATGAAGCGGATTCTTCCGCCGTTCAGACGCAACAGAAACGGCAGAAAGCGGCCATCCCTTTTCGAAGGATCACTGTATCTCCGGGCGACACGCTGCTGTCGGTCACGGAGCAAATCAGTCAACAGTTGCCGGCTATCGATACGGTCGTCGACGATTTTTCTGTACTGAATCCGTCAGTGGATCCGAACCATTTGCAAATCGGCGCGACCTATGCGTTCCCTTATTACGGAAAAAGTACCGCTACAAGCAAATAGCCGTCTGCTTTTCGAATTCATGTTATACTGAATGTATGCCACGGGATCACCGGACATACATTCTTGCTGACAAAGGAGCGATAGGCTGTGCCTGAAATGACGCCGCGCACTAAAACAAGAAAAGTGAGAGTCGGCAATTTAACAATCGGCGGAGCCGATGAAGTGATCGTGCAGAGCATGACAACGACAAAAACGCGGGACGTCGCCGCCACAGTCGCCCAGATACACCGGCTGGAAAATGCAGGATGTCAGCTGGTCCGAGTCGCTTGCCCGACCATGGCGGACGCCCTTGCGATTCCGGACATCAAGCGGCAAATCCATATTCCGCTGGTCGTCGATATTCATTTTAATTATAAACTGGCGCTGAAAGCGATTGAGGGCGGCGCGGATAAGATCCGGATTAATCCGGGCAATATCGGTAAACGCGAGAACATCGAAGCCGTCGTTCGGGCGGCAAAAGACAAACACGTTCCGATCCGGATCGGTGTGAACGCCGGGTCATTGGAACGGCCGATTCTCGAAAAATACGGCTATCCGACGGCCGACGGCATGGTGGAAAGCGCGGTGCACGATATCAGAATTCTTGAAGATCTCGATTTCCATGATATTGTCGTCTCACTGAAGGCGTCGAATATTAAGCTGGCGGTGGCCGCGTATGAGCAGGCGGCGCGGACGTTCAACTATCCGCTACACCTCGGTATCACCGAATCGGGAACAAAGTTTTCCGGCAGTATTAAGAGCGCGGCCGGGCTCGGCATCCTGCTCAACGAAGGACTGGGGAACACCATGCGTATTTCCCTGTCCGCGGATCCGGTGGAAGAAGTGAAGGTATGCCGCGAACTTTTGAAGGCATTCGGCCTGACGAATGCGGCTACACTTGTTTCCTGCCCGACGTGCGGCCGCATTCAGATCGATCTGATTAAAATCGCTAACGAAGTCGAGCAGTATATCGATCACATTAATGCACCGATCAAGGTCTCCGTCCTTGGCTGCGCAGTGAACGGCCCGGGCGAA
Source organism: uncultured Sporolactobacillus sp. (assembly GCA_900543345.1). Lineage (GTDB taxonomy): Bacteria > Bacillota > Bacilli > Bacillales > Sporolactobacillaceae > Sporolactobacillus. Next base: position 2,441 of record UQRJ01000100.1, read on the forward strand.
GCGCGCGAGGCGGATATCGGCATTGCCGGCGGCCGCGGCGAAGGCTTATTGTTCCGTCACGGCAAAGTCATTCGCAAAGTGCCGGAAGAGCGGATGGTCGACGAATTGAAAATTGAAATCGACAAACTGGCCGATGCATATTTCGCTAAGAAAAAACAGCAGGAAAAAATCAACAGCTGATCTGTTTCCGGTTTGCCGTTTTTATAAAAAAAGCGCCGGTCTATCAATTAACCGTATCCACTTGGATTCTTATTCGTTCCATTGGATACGGTTAATTTTATATATATCGGCTCTTTCATTTATTTTGCATATGATTTCTTTTGCACAGACTGTATCCGCCTTCACGGGAAGGTTAACTTTTCCCGCTTCAAGACTCAACCCAGTCCGCAATTTCCTCGACCGATTTGCGTTCGCGAACCGGCGGATGATAATCGTCCTGCGGATAGCCGACATACAGATAGCCGAGCACCAGGCCGTTTTCGGAGACAGCGAATGCTTGTTTCATTTCGTCCGTATAAGAGGCGTCTCCAGTCCGCCAGATGGCGCCGAGGCCAAATGCATGAATGGCCAGCAGCATGTTTTCCACCGCACATGCCGTTGCGGCGATTTCTTCTACCCGTACGACTTTCGGGCTGTCCGACGGCTCAATCGTCACAACGATTAGTAGCGGTGCCCGTCTGGCCTTAGCCAGTCCCTTAGCCATTGCTGTATTAATTACTTGTTGATCGGGATCGCGCAATTTTTTTACGTTCAGTCTGCCGTAGACCTTCCCCAGCTTATCCCGGCCGTCACCGGTCAGCACGAAGAAGTGCCACGGTTCGGTATTATGGTGATTCGGCCCTCTTCTCGCCGCATCAAGAATCTGCAGAATGAGCGCTTTCGACGGTACTTGATCCTTGAATTTACGAACCGAACGTCTCGTCTTGATCGTTTCGATGGCATCCACTTGCATCAGTCCCTTAATATATTTCAATATTGTGTCACATATTTACAGATATATTGTAACATGGATCACATCATGCAGTCAGTAAAAAGATTCTCCCTTCCAATAGGAAAGGCACTTTGCCGAAGCAAAGTGCCTTTCCTGCTGTCAACCGAAAAGCGGCGACAATAATTGAAATAGAACCGCAACCGCGCCGATCCCCATCGCCCACCCGCCAAGTGTGCGGGAACCTTCGCGAAAGGCAATATAACCGATAACGATACCGGCAATGCCCATGATGATCGGCAGGAAAAAGAAGGCGATACAGGAGAGGATTAGTGCCAGCCAACCCATTCCCCGACCTTCTCCGACCTCGCGCCGTTCACCGGATCCAAGCGGGCGGCCATCCCGGTCGCCTTGCTCTTCATACTGATCGGCGGCCAATTCTTTTGCATATTCCTCATTATTGAAAGCATGTTGCTTATCATATAATGAGTCGTCGTCGAAATGATCCCTTCCTGCCATCGTGACCCCTCGCTTTCGATTTAGGATCACGTATAGTGTGACTCATTCCGGCGTTTTCATTTTAAGCATTTTCTGGAAGAACCTCTTTAACTGCAAAGGGAAGCAGAAAACTGACGGTCGTTCCTTTTCCGTGGACACTGCTGATACAGAAGCTGCCGTGATGATCGGCAATGATTTTTTTGCACAGCGACAGGCCGATGCCCGTGCCGTTCTGTTTCGTGGAATAAAACGATCGGCCGATCTTTTTCAGCGCGTCGGTCTCAATGCCCGCGCCATTGTCCGTTAGCGCGAACCGATAACCTTCTTTCTCGGCAGACCCCTTGAAAAAGAGCCGCTTATCGCATACACCCTTGGCTTCCACTGCTTCGAGTGCATTGCGGAAGATATTCAGCATCACCTGCTTAATCATTGAAAAGTCGACCGAACATACCTGATCGCTATCGTCCACCTCGTAATCAAGACGTACTTTTTTGACTTTGCATTCCGACGAAATCAAGGCGATTAAAGAAGAACACAATTTGTCCGGCGCAATCGGTTCAAAATGTATTTTTCGTTTCGATAATCGGAGAAAATTTTCCAGCAGGTTGTGCATCCGGTCGATTTCCGCTAAAATAGTCTTTTGATATTTATCAATATCCTGAGAATAGGCGGACAGTTGGACAAATCCTCGAATCACCGTCAATGGATTTCTCAATTCATGGACAAATTCCGCGGCGAATTTAGTCATCAGATCCGTTTGAAAACCGGCTAAGTAGATCTTACTGTCTTTATACAATCCGTTATAGAGCGTTCCCACCCCGCTGCTTGTCGTCGAATGGTGCAGCAGGACGGTCACGACTTCTCTGCTCTCCCTGACAGTTTGGAGAAACTCCTCTGCTTCGTACCGTGCATGATTACGAAAAAAATCGAGAAAACTACGACCGAAACGGTTAACCATCATCTCTCCGTTCCGATTGCAATCGAGTATCTTCCCTTCAGGGGTCATACAGAACTGAATTTCCAAAGATAACGGATATTCGAACGGACCTTTTTCTGAAACGGATGGAAAGGATTCATGATAGATGATGGGCAATCACTCCTCTTCACAGTTTGTCCGATGTTGCGATCCGCATTCCCCGATGTTCATTTCTCGCTCCCGTTATAGCCTATTATACTGGAAAATCGAAAAATGACATAGCTAAACCGCCTAATGATTATCCGACACGATCCGCCTTTTTTCGCAATTGTGGGCGATCATCTTTTTCTTTTCCGGCGCATAGGGTAAACCACTACAGCACGTGAATGGAGTGAGTTCGATGCATCCGATGATTCGATCGGTCATCAATCAAAAAATTAATCAGGTCGGCGGGGAAGAATTGTACCGTCAGGCATTGCAACTGGCTATTCCTGTTTCGCGCGCCCAGGCAGATCGAATTGCCGCGCGCGTTCGCGGAAAAAGCATCGATATTTTTCAGCCGGATGATCAGGTGACTATCAGACAGATACTGACCGACGAGCTCGGGCCTAAAATGGCTCGTGAGTTGGAGCGGCGGTTTAATGAGCTCATCAGCAAATTTGAAACGTAAAGTAGCGGAGAAACCGCTTCTTAAGCTTCTCCGCCACTTTACCTATTGATCCTCGATGTCTTCGAGCAACTGCTCGTTAAAGGAACCGCTGCGCAACATAGCGATTTCGAACTTATACGGTGGCTTTCGATGTTTCTTATCGTTGCCGACATAGGGTGTCTCAAGAATTTTCGGCACCGACGCAAACACCGGATGATGGACAATATTGTTCAGCGCAGCGAAACCGATATAGCCGAGCCCAATATTGGCATGGCGGTCTTTTCGCGCACCGCGTGGGTTTTTACTGTCGTTGACGTGCACAACGCGGATTCGCTTCACGCCGATGATCCGGTCAAACTCATTAAGCACCTTGTCAAAGTTGCCCGCAACATCGTAACCCGCATCGCTCGTATGGCAAGTATCGAAACAGACGGAAAGTTTGTCGTTGCAGGTAACGCCATCGATGATTTTGGCCAAATGCTCGAAGCGGAAGCCACATTCGCTTCCCTTGCCTGCCATTGTTTCCAAAGCAATTTGGACATGATCGTCCGGATCAAGCACGTCGTTGAGTCCTTCAATAATTTTAGCCAGCCCGGCTTCGACACCCGCGCCGACATGCGCACCGGGATGCAGTACGATCTGCTTGGCCCCGATCGCTTCCGCTCGGTCGATTTCTTGTCGCAAAAACCTCACGCCAAGCGCAAAGACGGCCGGTTTGACCGTATTGGCCAGGTTAATGATATACGGCGCATGAATCACGACTTCCTCAATATGATGCTCCTGCATATGCCGTCGTCCGGCTTCGATATTCAACGCTTCGATTGGTTTCCGCAGCGTATTTTGCGGTGCTCCGGTATAAATCATCATCGCCGTCGCGCCATATGACGCCGCCTCTTCACTCGCGCCGAGAAGCATTGACTTTCCGGCCATATGCACATGCGATCCAATTTTCAGCATCGTTATCCCTCCCGTCTCCTCCGTATTCTAACACAGATTGCCGGCGGCGCCATGCACCTCGCCTTTCGCCCAGCATAAACTGAAGAAGAGAGTCAAACCGAAAGAAGGGGGATACTTTATGTTCCCATTCGAATCCTATCGCGGCACATCGGCCGAACAAACGCCCACTCCGCAGTATCGGGACCTGCCGCCGCTGTTTCCAGTGCGCCCGCCCGCTCCGCCGCAAAACAGCGTCCCCAGCAGGGGCATCTCCGGCCTTTTTTCCGGATTGCTTGCTTCGGGACAGTCGGGAGGACGCACGCTTAATCTGCCGGCAATGCTTGACAATACGCAGAAAGCCGTTCAGACAGCGCAGATGATCCTGCCGATGGTCGAGCAGTTCGGACCGATGCTGAAAAACGCACCGGCACTCCTCAAGGCGCTTAATAAGGTTCAAGAAAAGAAAAAGGAAGAGACGGACGACCATGCGAACGGGGCCGATAAAAAAGAAGCCGCCCATCCAGACAGCGAAGAGCGTCCGCCGATAAAAAAGGATGCTAAATCAGCCACCGCAAAAACGGCTGTGACACAGAATCGGACACCTGTTCATAAGCCGTCGCTGCCGAAACTGTACATTTGAGTGTATTCAAAACACGCGGCACCGCCGAAACAGGTTCGCCACTCCCGATCCGCATGAACCCGCAGCCGTTGAGTTCTTGCTGATCGTCATTTATAATAAATGCAGTCCACGAGAACGAGCGGGCGCACCTGGGAGCGGGAGGATTGGTTTATGAAAGTCATCGGAATCTCACCAAGAGGTTATTGTTACGGTGTGGTCGACGCGCTGGTCATCGCCCGAAAAGCAGCGATGGATCCGGAGCTGCCGCGGCCGATCTATATATTGGGAATGATTGTTCATAATCAGCATGTGACCGATGCTTTCGGCAAGGAGGGCATCATCACTTTGGATGAGCGCGGAAAAAGCCGGACGGATCTTCTGCGAACCATCGATCGTGGAACAGTGATCTTCACGGCGCACGGCGTCTCACCTGAAGTGCGCAAGCTGGCCGAATCAAAGGGACTGACAGCCATTGACGCCACCTGTCCCGACGTTGCCAAAACCCACCGGCTAATCAAAGAAAAAACGGATGCGGGCTACCAGGTGATCTACATCGGTAAAAAAGGCCATCCCGAACCGGAAGGCGCCGTCGGTGTTGCGCCGAACGCCGTCCATCCGGTTGAAACAAAAGAAGATGTCGACCAGTTGCATCTTCAAGGTAGTAAAATTCTGATTACCAATCAAACGACGATGAGTCAATGGGATGTACGAGCGATCACGGCATACATTCGGGAAAAATATCCACAGGCCCAACACGCTAACGAAATTTGCCGGGCGACGCAGACGCGCCAGGAAGCCGTTGCCGAGCAGGCCAAAGCAGCCGACTTGCTAATTGTTGTCGGCGATCCGCGAAGTAATAATTCCAATCGGTTGGCGCAAGTATCTGAAGAAATCGCTCATACACCGGCGCACCGGATTGCCGACTTGTCCGAATTGCAGACGGAATGGCTGCGCGGGCTGCAAACGGTAGCGGTGACCGCCGGCGCATCGACGCCGACGCAGTTGACCAAAGAAGTCATTTTGTTTCTCGATCGTTACGATCCGGACGATCCGGCAACCTGGTCAACCGAAAGCAGCGCCATTAAGGGCGAAATTCTGCCGAAGGTGCGGCTCCGTCATACGCGGCCGCGGGTGCGGCGCCTGTAACTCTGATTTTCAATGCTTAAACAAGCAACGCAGCAGATGGAATTTTAATCGAATGGTTAAAAAGCGGCCGGTACGGATTAAGAGGTACCGGCCGTCATTGCGATATCCGAATCAAAGAAAATGAAACGGGTTCGTGATAGATTCGGAAACGAGCACTTCGGTATCGCACGCTGCTGCGTGGATCGCTTGCCGCAGAAAACGAGCGACACCCGGTTTCATCACCGATTCGATATGATGCCCGGCATCGATCACATTCAGGCCGCAAAGCAGCGCGTCGTGCGCCGTATGGTAGTAAATATCGCCGCTGATCAGCACATCTGCTCCGCGCCGGCGTGCATAAGGGATTAGACTGTTACCGTCACCACCCGAGACGGCAATGCTTTGCACCATCCGATCCAGCGGACCGACGGCGCGCAATCCGTCGAGACCGAGCTTTGCCTTGACTGTGAGACACAAATCACTGAATCGGACCGCTTCCGGCAAACGGGCAATGCGTCCCAATCCGTACGCCTTCCCTTCGTTTTTCATCGGGAATATATCGTAAGCCGGCTCTTCATACGGATGAGCCTTCAGCATGACGGGCATAACCTGTTTCAGCAGATGCTCGGGTACGACCGTCTCCAGCCGCCCTTCCGCCGTCCGCTCCGGCCGGCCCGGCGTTCCGATAAAAGGATGCGTATCCGCCCCAGGGAGAAACGTCCCTTCGCCCTTTGCCGTGAAGGTGCAGCCGCTATAGCGGCCGATCGCGCCGGCACCGGCATCGGCAAGCGCCTGCCGCACTTGTCTGAGATGACCCACCGGCACATAAACAACCAGCTTGTACAGCGGTTCGCGGTAAGTCTCTTGCAAGATCTCCGTATCGGTCAGGCCGAGTTCCTCCATCAGCATGTCGTTGACCTGTCTCTTATACACATCTCCGAGCCCACGAGACCCTAAGACATCTC